>CAMHLH010000188.1 GCA_946185925.1 uncultured Treponema sp. | reverse complement strand
TCTGGATTTCCGTTTCTGTCTCTGTTGATTCGGATTCGAAGGGGCTTTCGAGCTTTTCGGTGGATATGCTGAATTTCTCTTTCAGCACATAGTCCACCTTGCACGGCTTCGCCAGGAGGAAGTTCGACCTGAGCTCGTGGACGGGGGTCCCTCCCCAAATCAGGTCCGCCTCGATTATCGGGTACTCCATGAGCGACGCTTCACCCTCCGGGCACCAGATCTCGCAGCCGAGCGTCCTCACGAGCCAGTCGTTCCCCCCGCAGTGGTCGGCGTGGCTGTGCGTGTTCATCACGGCCTTTATCGAGTATCCCCTGAATTTTTCCATTAGGAAGTTCACGATGTTCTCGACGGTGTAGTCGTCGTTCGCGGAGTCTATCAGGTACAGCTCCCTTCTCTCCGGCAGCGATATGATTCCGATGTTCGTGGAGCTTTTCAGCAGGAATATGTGCTCCGATATCCTCTCTATTGACTCGTCTGTGAATTTTATTGAAATTGGCATGAGTCGATTTTATATTCGACTTTTGAAAAAAGAAATAGTCTGCATGTTTTTCATGTTCCGTTCGGAGGATTTTGTGTCTTTTAAATTTTACGCGGTTTCCACAGGGCCTTCAGGTCCCGACTTCATCACTCTCGGAGCCGTGAGGGCGGTTTCGCGCGCTCGGGCTGTGTTTTATCCAGTCACCGGCTCCGGCGGCGGCGAGTCCCACATCGCTTTCGACTGCGTCCGGGAGGCCGTGGATTTGTCGGGGAAGAAATGCGTCCCCGTCCGCTTTTCCATGACGCGCGACGAGAAGCGGACTGTGCTTGAGTACGAGGGGCTTTCCCGCATGGTGGCATCCGAGCTGGCTTTCGGCGACGTCGCGTTCGTGTCCATCGGGGACGTGTCGGTGTATTCGACCGCGGCGAGGATTTCATCCCTCGTGGCTTCCCTCGGCTTCGAGTGCGTCTTCGTCCCGGGCGTCGCCTCGTTCTCCGCCGCGGCCTGCGCCTGCACAATGGATTTGGCGTCCGCCGGCAGGGAAATCAGGATTGTGCCGGGCGACGCCTCGTTCGAGTCGGGCGCTCTCCAGTCGTTCATAGCCGACGCCGACGCCAAGGTCATTATGAAGTCTCCGAGGCACCTCTCGAAAATCGTGGCTCTGGTCGTGTCCTCGGGGCTTTCCTCAAGGGCGGCCCTCGTGCAGAAGGCGGGCGGGGAGGGGCAGCGGATTTTCTCCGGGGACGAGCTTTCCCGCCTTCCGAGTCCGCTCGAGGATTCGTACATGAGCGTCCTGCTGATTAAGAGCCTTTGAGCCGGCTTTTTATGCAGAGTTTTTTTACAGCAGTTTGCAGTTTATGGAGGTTTTTGCATGGTTCATTTTGTAGGCGCGGGACCGGGAGCGGCCGACTTGATTACGCTGAGGGGGGCGAAACTCTTGGGCGAGGCCGACGTGGTGGTCTGGGCGGGAAGTCTCGTGAATCCCGAGCTCCTCGGGCTTTGCAGGGAGGGCTGCGAGATTTTCGACAGTTCGAGGCTCAATCTGGAGGAGACCACGGAGATTCTCTGCAGGGCCGACAGGGGCGGAAGGATGTGCGTGCGGCTCCACACGGGTGACCCCTGCCTTTTCGGGGCGATAAGGGAGCAGATGGAGGAGTTGGACAGGCTCGGCGTGGAATACGACGTGGTTCCAGGCGTGTCGTCGTTCTGCGGGGCGGCTTCCGCCATAAAGAGGGAGTACACTGTCCCCGGCGTCTCCCAGACCGTCATAATTTCGAGGATGGAGGGGAAGACGCACGTGCCTCGGAGGGAGGGCATAGCCGAGCTTTCAAGGCACGGAGCCAGCATGGTCCTTTTCCTTTCGAGTGGCATGATAAGGGAGCTTTGCGTGGAGCTTTTGAAGGGCGGCGCGTACAAGGCCGACACTCCCTGCTGCGTGGTCTACAAGGCGACGTGGGCGGACGAGAGAGTCGTGGAGGGGACGCTCTCCGACATCGCGGACAAAGCGGAGACTGCCGGAATAAAAAAGACCGCGCTCGTCCTTGTGGGGGACTTTCTTGGTGGGACTTATGAAAAAAGCCTGCTCTACGACAAGATGTTCTCGACGGAATTCAGGAAGGCGGAAAAAAAATGATGCCAACGTTCGATTCCGTGTACATTTTCAGCTGCTCCCCGTTCGGACGCGATGTCGCGCGCCGTGTTGCCGTCTCTTTCCCCGGAGTCTCCGTAGTGCATCTTGGAAAGGATTCCTCCGTGACTGTCGACGGCGTTTTCCGCGAGGCGCACGGTGGAAAGCGTGTGCTTCTCGTGTTCGTGTGCGCATTGGGGATATGCGTGAGGAAAATCGCTCCGTTCGTCTGTAGCAAATTCTCCGACCCGGCAGTGGTATGCCTGGACGACGGCGGCTCCTTCGCAATTCCGGTCCTGTCCGGGCACTTGGGCGGAGCGAACGAGGCCGCCAGGGCTTTGGCGTCGTCGTTGGGGGCCGTTCCTGTCGTCACGACCTCTACCGATGTGCATGGGAAATGGGCCTTGGACACATGGGCGGAAAAGTCGGGATTCCCGCTCGGCGCGCTCTCGTCTTCGCACTCTCCATCGTGCGCTGATGGCAGGCTCTCGGATATTGTGAGGTTCGCGAATTCGGCATCCCTTTCTTCCCGCAGGATTTTCTCCGTGGGCATTGGATGCAAAAGGGGCTGCGGCTCTGAAAAGCTTTTCTCGTTCGTGGAATCCGTGTTCTCTTCCATGTCCCTTCCTTTTTCCATGATAGGCAGTGTTTCTTCGATTGACTTGAAAATCGGCGAGAAGGCGATTGTGGATTTCGCCGCGTCCGTTTCGGCGGAGCTTTCCTTCTTTTCGAGCGGGGAGCTTCTTTCCTTGGACGGCATGGACTGGATTTCCATTGACGGGAAGAGGGGCTTCTCTTCGTCTTCTTTCGTACTTGAAAAGACCGGGGTCGACTGCGTTTGCGAGCGGTGTTCCGTGCTGGCGTCAGAGAAGCGCTTCCTTGTCGCGAGGAAGACTGCGGCCGACGGCATGACGGTGGCAGTGTCGATATGAGGGTGCTCGTCTTTTCCGGGACTACGGAGGGGCGGGAAGCGGCCGCCAGATGCCTGTCCTTGGGCTTCGACACGACAGTTTCAGTGGCCAGCGGCTATGGAAGGGAGCTGAGAACAGGCTTTCGGAAGGAGAGATGGAGGAGCTCTTCAAGTCTTTCGACTGCGTGGTGGACGCGACCCATCCGTTCGCTCTTGAGGTGACCGCCAACATAAAGGCCGCCTGCGCTTCCGTGGGGCTTCCGTGCCTGCGCTTCCTCAGAAGCGGCCCCGACTCTGCTTTCGGAGGGGCTGTCCCTTTCAGAGCGGACGTGAGCGACTTTTTTGAATTCGATTCCCTTGAGGACTTGTGCAGGGGGCTTTCCGCTTTTGAGAGGAATCTCTTGGAAAAAAATCTTCCCTTGCCGAACGTCTTCGTCTCCACCGGCAGCAAGAACCTCGAATGCTTCAGGAGCCTCATCTCTTTCGAGGAGCGGTTCTTCTTCCGGGTGCTTCCGTCCGTGGACTCCATAAGGCTTTGCCAGGCGGCGGGAATCCGCTCAAGGAACATAATCGCCATGCAGGGGCCTTTTTCGGAGGGCCTGAACGAAGCGATGTTCAGGGAGACCCATGCCGGAGTCCTCGTCACCAAGGAGTCCGGCCGCAACGGAGGGTTCGACGAGAAGGTTTCCGCCGCCAGAAAATGCGGCATGAAGATTTTTTCCGTGCGCCGGCCCGTGGAGGGGGGGTATAATGTTTTTGAGAACATCGAAGATTTGGAAAAGGAGTTGAAGAAGCTGGATGAAAGACGTGTACTTGATAGGGATAGGGATGGGGAATCCGGACGGCCTCACTGTGGAGGCGGCAAGGCTCATTGAGTCGGCTTCGTTCGTGGCGGGGGCCGCCAGGGTGCTGGCCTCGGTGGAGGGGCTTTTGGGCGGGGACTGCACCGTCTTCGAGTCGTTCGATTCCGAGAAGATTGCGGAGGCCATGGAGGGCGAGGTCTTCAAAATCGCCCGGCATCCCTTCCATTTCTGCGTCGTGTTTTCAGGCGACGCGGGCTTCTTCTCCGGGGCCGGAAAGCTCTCTTCCATTCTCTGCCGGTTCGGCTGGAATGTGAAAATCGTGCCCGGCCTGTCATCCGCCCAGGTCCTCGCATCCAGGCTCGGCGTGGACTGGAGCGGCTGGAGTCTGGTGTCCGCGCACGGCGTCGACTGCGACATTTCCGCCGAGATTGCGCATTCGAAGACCGCCTTTTTCTTGACGGGCGGAAAAATCACGGCCTCGACGATTTTCGATTTTGTGTTCGAGAACAGAATCCCATGCCGGTTCGTGGCCGCAGACCGCCTTTCCTACGCGGACGAGAGCTTGGTCGACCTGCTTTTGGATTTTGGGGAGGGGAAAGGAAATCGGGCTTTTCTTGAGGATGCCGCCCTCTCCAAAAAAAAGCTTGACGGGATGAAGCTCGCCTGCGTCCTTGTGGACAGGTCGCCTTTCAGGTCTGAAATCCCCGCGGAAGCCAGGCCTGCTTTCCCCGATTCCCTCTTCGCAAGAAAACTCGGCGGCGGCTCCGACCGGCTCGTTCCCATGACGAAGCGCATGGTCCGCTCCTCGATTCTCTCCCTGCTTTCCGTGGCCGACGGCGAGACTGTATGGGACGTGGGCTGCGGGACCGGGGCCGTGTCGATGGACATAGCGGCTTCCGCCAAGTGCCATGTCTTTTCCGTGGAGGCGCAGGAGGAGGCCTTCGAGCTCGAGAAAGAGAACAGGAGGATTTTCGGGGCGTGGAACGTGGATTTGCTCCTGGGCACGGCTCCCGACGCGCTCGTTTCGCTTCCTCCCCCGGACGCCGTTTTCGTAGGCGGAAGCGGGGGGCGTCTCGCCGAGATTCTCTTCATCGCATTCAGGAAGAACGAGGGGGCCAGGGTCCTTGTCGCTTCCGTGACGGTGGAGACCTTCAGCCTTTGCGTCGAAGTCGCCAGGAAGCTGGGGCTGTCCTTGGAGGTGACCCAGCTTTCCGTGTCCTCTTCGGCCTGTTTTGGGGAGCTGCATCTCATGAAGGCCGAGAATCCCGTCAGCCTCTTCCTTTTGAGAAAGGCGAGATGAGAAAATATCCTTTCATTGAAGGAATGTTGAATGTTTTTATGAATCTCAATTTATGATATAATTTTAAGATATGCGCCCAAGGTCTATTGTTTTCTTTCTGGC
>CAMHLH010000187.1 GCA_946185925.1 uncultured Treponema sp. | reverse complement strand
TTGCTTCCCTTGTAGAAAAAGGATTTATAAAACGTGAAGGCTCTCCAAAAGGCGGACACTGGGAGATTCTGAAATGAGCGCGAATTATAAAAAACTTGAAGGAAATGTGTCACACGGGTGGGATTTTGCTAACGCAATGATAATGGTTATCCTCCTGTACCTCGTAACGAAGTTTACAATGAGGTATTTGAGCAGGCTGAGAATTTTTAGAAGTATTCGGAATAACGATTATCTATTCGAAAAGTTTTCCAATTCAACAGGCTGGCCCATGCGGCACTACCCCGCCCCATTTGACGAAGCTCGCACTCGCAGATGGATTGAGTGAAACCTTGGCAACTACAAGGCTGCATGAATTTGCGAAAGAGGCTGCCCGCGCTGTCTTTGCTTTTTTGAAGAACAAGTCACTTTTTCCCATTCGGAACGGCATTCCCCCGCCCCTCCTTTTTTTCATCGTCCACCCCCGACGCAGCGGGCGCAGAATCAGCGCCAGGCTCATCAGTCCCGGACGACTTTCCGTCAGAGTCAACGAAATTGTCGATTGACTCGGAAAGCTGCTTGGAAAAATCCTTGATTTTCGAGCTGTCGGGAAATTTCTCCTTGAGCGAAAAATAAAGAGGCTCTGCATCCTCCGCCCTGCCCACAAAAAGCAGAAGCGCTATGTAGTTCTCAAGGACGGTCTGCACATGAGGGTTTTCCTCGTTGAGATTCTTGAACATCTCGATTGCTTCATCGCTCTCCCCCCTCATCGCAGTTATGTAGGCTACAGAGAGCTTCAGATTCATGTTCTCCGGGTCCTTCTCAAGCATCAAGTCGTAGCATGCCTTCGCCGAATCCCAGTCCTGCGCCAGCGCATAGGCACGCGCAAGCTTGTAGTAGGACTGCTGGTAGATTTCAGGGTCGCGCATGGCGAGTTTGTAGTACTCGGCGGCCTTCGAATAGTTCTTTATCCCCACATAGCCTTCCGCGATGTTGTAGTATTCCACGGCGATGTTCTTCAAAATCGTCCTCTCCTCCCCCGGAATCCTGAAAGTGGACTCGCAGGAAGATAGGAAGAGCAGGCAGAGCAAAGCCGGAAGAGCAGCCTTTCTCATATCACATCGCCCCAGAAGATGCAACAAGGGAAAAAACCGAGTTCCAATCGAGTAAGAGCCCAGTCAAAGTGACTGAATCATCCTCCGACGAAATTCCCACGGAAGTTCCAAGGAACGCAAGCCGAAGAATCCCGGAGACCGCCATTCTTGTGCGCGGGTCGGCAAGCGAAAGCGTGAGCTTCAAATCGAAGTCCTCGCTACCCGGAACCTGCCGAAGGCTTCCGTAAGCGGACTTGAAACAGGACAAGAGCATGGCGTTGTTCCCGACAATCATCGAAAGGATGTCGGCCGCCTTCGGGAAGAAGAAGCAGATGTCGGAAGCCGATGTCTCGAACGACACGTTCTGGACATCGGCCTTGGAGATTATGGCGTCGCACTTTCCAAGCTGCCCCTCGACAATCTTCGGGGACGAGGAAATGCAGACCAGGTCAGAAGAGAGAAAAGAGAGGGCGAGTCCCGAATCCATGTGCTCGTTGTACTTGTAGGAGCTGAATTTGTGGTTCTTCCAGCCGTTCTTCTCCGTGAGGAAAAATTTCGACAGAGCGACCGGGAAGTTTCCAGACGCGGACATTTCGAAGGCGAAGCCTGAAAGGTTCATGCCGGCATAGATTGTGTCGACGCGCTCAAGGATTCTGACGATATCCTTCTCTGAAATGCTTCCGTCGGAAGCGACAGATTCGACCAGCTTCTTTGAAAAATCAAAATTGCTTTTGACAGGTATCGAAAAATATGCGTCCGCCCCCACGCTCAAAAGCTCAATCGGCTCCACAGAGGAAAGATTGGACGTTGATTTACACGATATCGCGGTGAATTCAAAAAAAATTGCCATGGCGGCAAGTACCGCCACAGCAACTTTTTTCTGTACGTTATGCTTTAACAACAGAAATACTCCATTTTTTGTCCTCGGACTCGACCTCGACCTTCGCGCTGTCGCTCCATGAAGCGGAAGCGGAGAGTGTCTCGGAAGCAATCATGTCCTTGAACATCTCGTAAGCGGACTTGAGTTCGTCGTCGCCGAAGACAGTCAAGTTGATTCTGTCCGTGACCTCGAAGCCGCTGTCCTTTCTCAGAGACTGGATTCCACGAATCAAATCGCGGACATAGCCCTCTTTCTTGAGTTCGTCGGTGATTTTCGTCTCAAGGGCGACAGTCAAAGTGCCGTCGTTTGTCACCTTCAAGTCGGACTTCTCCTTTCTCTCGACGATGATTGTCTCGCTGTTCAACTCGACTTCCTGGCCGTCGACAGTGATTTTGACAGAGCCGCCGTCGACAATCTTCGCGATTGAAGCCCCATCGAGCTTGACGATTTCAGCGGCCGCGCTCTTCATCTTGCCGCCGAGAATTTTTCCGAGCACCTTGAAGTTCGCCTTCGCGCTGTATTCGACAAGGTCGGACTCCTGGTCGTGGAATTCAACGTTCTTCACGTTCAACTCCTCTGCGACCGTCGACTTCATATCCTCAAGCACCCTGCGCTCCTCGGCGTTGCGTGTGACGAGCTGCACGGAAAGGAGAGGCTGCCTGTTCTTGAGGTTGTAGGTGTTTCTCAAGTTGCGTCCCATCGAAACCGCCTTCTGCACGGTCGCCATGCGGAATTCGAGAGCCTCGTCGCGGAGATTCTCATTGTAGACCGGGAAATCGGCCAAGTGGACGGATTCCTTGTCGTCGGAGGTCTTCAAATTCTGCCACATCTCCTCGGAAATGAACGGAACGAATGGAGCCGCACACAAGGCGAACGTCTTGAGGGCGTAGTAGAGAGCCTCGTAGGCCTCGAATTTGTCGGCATCGTTCTCGGACTTCCAGAAGCGCCTTCTTGAGCGGCGGATGTACCAGTTGTTGAGTTGGTCGATGAAGTCGATGAGTGGATCGATTGCCGAACTCAAATCGTAGTCGTCGAGGGCTGCTGTCACGTCCTTTATCATCTTCTGCGAGACCGAGACAATCCATGCGTCGAGCGGGTTCGAAGGCTTCTTCGAGTCGAACGCGTGCCCAGTGGCCGTGTACTTGTCGATGTTCGCGTAAGTCACGAAGAACGAATAGCCTGACCAGAGAGGAATTATGATGTTCTTCACTACCTCCTTCACTCCGTCGTCCGAATAGCGCAAATCGTCGGCCTTGACGACAGCCGAATGAGTGAGGAAGAGACGGAGTGCGTCGGCTCCGAATTTGTTGATGGCCTCCACAGGGTCAGTGTAGTTTCTGAGAGACTTCGACATCTTTCTTCCGTCGGAAGCGAGAACGAGGCCGTTCACGACACAGTTCTTGAAGGCCGGGCTACCGAACAGGTGTGTCGCCAAAATCGTGAGAGTGTAGAACCAGCCGCGTGTCTGGTCGAGTCCCTCGGAAATGAAGTCAGCCGGGAAATGCTTCTCGAAATATTCCTTGTTCTCAAAAGGATAATGCTGCTGGGCGTAAGGCATAGAGCCGGACTCGAACCAACAGTCGAAGACCTCAGGGATTCTTCTCATGGTCTTTCCGCACTTCGGGCACGGAATCGTGATTTTGTCCACGAACTGCTTATGCAAATCCTCTGGATAGACGCCAGACAAGTCCTTGAGTTCCTGTCTTGAGCCGACACAAATCATGTGCTTGCAGTCCGGGTCCTCACAACGCCAAATCGGAATGGGGTTTCCCCAGTATCTGTTTCTGGAAACAGCCCAGTCCCTGGAACCCGCAAGCCACTTTCCGAAGCGGCCTTCCTTGATGTGGGCAGGCTGCCACTTTATCTGCGAATTCGACTTCAAAAGGGCGTCGTGGTGGTCTGCGACCTTCACGAACCAAGAGCCGATTCCTCGGTAAATCAACGGAGAAGAGCATCTCCAGCAGTGCGGATACGAGTGGAGGACCTGGGCAGTCTTGACGAGTTTGCCCTCCTCCTTCAACCTCTTGATGATGTCCTTGTCGCAGTCCTTCACGAACCTTCCCTGATAGTCCGGAACTTCCTTCGTGAATTTGCACTCAGCGTCAATCGGCTGCACGTTCGGAACACCGCTTCCACGGAAAATCTTGTTGTCGTCCTCACCGAAGCTCGGCGCGATATGGACGATGCCGGTTCCGTCCTCTGTCGAAACATAGTCAGCGTTGAACATCCTGAACGCGCCATCTTCGCATTTCTGCCCGGAGATTTCAGAGCAGGCCTTCGCATCGGCAAGGTTAGCGAAATAAGGGAAGAGAGGCTCGTATCTCGCACCGACAAAGTCCTTTCCCTTGCGCCTGTAGATGATTTCGTAGTCGGATTCTTCCTTATAATAAGCGGAAAGGCGGGCCTCGGCCATGATGTAGAAGTCGCCCGAATCCTTGTCCAATATCTTCACATAGTCGATTTCAGGCCCCATGCAGAGTCCCTCGTTCGAAGGCAGCGTCCACGGGGTCGTCGTCCACGCGAGGAAATAAGTCTTTCCGTTCTCCATGTCCTTGTCGTCGATGGCTACGGGAGCCTTCAGAATCTTGAAGCGGACGGTAACGGTCTGGTCGTTCACGTCTTTGTAGCCCTGCGCCAATTCGTGAGTTGAAAGGACAGTTGCGCAGCGAGGACAATACGGAAGAATGTACTGTCCCTCGTAAATCAAGCCCTTGTCCCAGAGGGATTTTGCGACCCACCAAATCGACTCCATGAAATCCGGGTTCATCGTCTTGTAGTCGTTGTCGAAGTCGACCCAGCGTCCCATGCGGGTGATTGTCTTGCGCCACTCGGAAGTGTACTTGAGGACGGATTCCTTGCACTTGTCGTTGAAATTCGCCACGCCGTACGCTTCGATTTCATGCTTCGAGTTTATCCCCAGCTCCTTCTCGATGAGGTTCTCGACGGGAAGACCGTGGCAGTCCCAGCCGAACCTGCGCTCGACTTTCTTGCCCTTCATTGTCTGGTAACGCGGAATAATGTCTTTTATA
This sequence comes from uncultured Treponema sp., assembly GCA_946185925.1. Lineage (GTDB taxonomy): Bacteria > Spirochaetota > Spirochaetia > Treponematales > Treponemataceae > Treponema_D. The sequence continues at coordinate 319 of CAMHLH010000187.1, read as the reverse complement.
GTAGATGGAATAAAATGTCCAAAATGCGGAAGACCTGTAGCGAATGGAGGTCCATCGAAGAAAATGAATTCTTCAGCCTTGTCTCTCTGCTGAATCGATTTCTGGAAGATGTTGTTTTCCTGCCAGAACTTCAGAACTTCCTCTTCCTGCTTGGGGAAGTCGGCCTTTGAATCGATTGATTTATACAAAATAGTCCCTCGTTTTTATAAAAAATTCTGTCTATTTTCGCATATTTCAGGGGATTATTCCATATTCAGGATTTGGCGTTCCGAGCGAAAAAAAACAAATCCGTTATTTTCCACAAAAAAGAATGTAAATT
>CAMHLH010000186.1 GCA_946185925.1 uncultured Treponema sp. | reverse complement strand
TACCAGCCGCAGTTCAACGTGGAGACGGGGATTCTGAGGGGCTTCGAGGCGCTCTTAAGGTGGAAGGACGAGGATTTGGGCTGGATTTCACCAGAGCAGTTCATTCCGATTGCCGAGGAGACGAGAATCATGATTCCGCTCGGCGACTGGGTTCTGGAAACCGCCATGAAGACTCTCAAGGACTGGGAGGAGAGGTTCGGCTTCGACGGGATAATGAGCGTGAACGTATCCCCCATCCAGCTCAAGAAGCCCACGTTCATATTCGACTTGTCGAACCTGATAGACCAGTACGGAATCACGCCGAAGAAGCTTGAAGTAGAGATTACGGAAGGAGTCTTCATCGACAACAAGGAAGAGGTCCTGAGCCTGCTCAACCAGATACGGAAGATGGGAATCGGGATATCGCTCGACGACTTCGGAACGGGCTACTCAAGCTTGAGCTACCTGCAGAAACTCCCGATTACGACGCTCAAAATCGACAAGTCATTCATATCCAACATCGAAAAGAACGGAACGGAGGCCAACATAACGAACTCGATTGTCTCGATGGTCTCCAAGATGGGCTTGGACACGATAGCGGAAGGCGTTGAAAAGACGGAGCAGCTGGAAATCCTCAAAAAGATAAAGTGCCAGACCGTGCAGGGCTTCCTCAAAGGAAAGCCGATGCCGAAGGAAAAATGCGAGAGGCTTTTCTGATTCGCTCAGTCGGCCCTGTAGACCACATAGCGGACGCGGCCTTTGTCGACCGCGTTTTTTATTTCCCTCTCCCTCTGCGAAAGCTGCGACTTTCCGGTCTTCACCTCTATTATCAGAAGCTCCTCGATGGGCTTGCCCTCCGACGCGCCTGGAAAGCCCACGAAATCCACAGGCTTTCCCACAAAACGCACGTCCCCCGGATTGCAGGGGAAACCCGGCAAGAACGGCGCCAACTGCTCAGTGACCTGGCCGCCGATGACCGCCCTGGACTTCTTCACAGCGTCAGCCCTCTCCTTTTTTATTGAGTACGAAACTTTTTTTCGCTGATTCAAGCCTCCGAGAAAAAACGAGAGCGAACAGGCGAGGAGCAAAAACGCGATGAAAAAAAGGGAGAGCAAAGCCCACGCGGCCAGTTTTCCCCCCGCCAGGCTCAAAAGAAATTTTTCCATCAAATATCCACCGCTTTCTAGTCCGAATCCTCTTCGTCAAATTCTTCATCGTCCTCATCGTCATAGAATTCAAAAATGATGTCGGCAAGCTGCGAATGCTCCTCCTCTGTCCTCTTCAGGCTCTCCTCGTCACGGCCGTCAACCACGAAGACCTCTGAATAATCCTCAAGGCAGCTTATGAGAAAAGAGAACTCCTCCTCGGAAAAAATCGGCTCGCCGTCGTCGTCAACCTCGTAAAGCGAATCAATCCCCTCGATGTTAGGAAGCAGGGCGTCCAGAGAGTCAATCACGAGCCTGTAGTATTCAACGCAGTCCTCGTTGTCGCCGTCGGTCCTCTTGTTTTCGGAAAGCTCCTCGTCCAGCTGATTTCTGAAGTCTGTGAGGGATTTTATGAAAAGTTCATCGTTTGTCATCGTATTTCTCCAAAAATGATTTTGATTAGGCCTGTCCGTGAACTTCGGTTCCGGAGCAGAGCCATTCCAAAAAGATAGCACAGAAAGAGGATTTTTTACATTTGAATTGAGAAACACACAAGGACAAAAAAAAGCTTCCGAAAAAATCGGAAGCTTTCATCGTGCGGAGAACCTGACTTGAACAGGCACAGCTTGCGCCACTAGCACCTCAAGCTAGCGTGTCTACCAATTCCACCATCCCCGCGAATGAGCAGAATAATATTCCCATCGAAAAAAAAAGTCAATATAGATTTCAAAAAAAATGCACTGTATAATTTTCTCATGAACGAAGAAGCAAAAAAAGAATTTCAAAAAAGACTTGAGAAAATCGAATCGGTGCTGAACAGATATCTGCCAAAAACCGAAGACATACAGAACGGAACCTGGAAGAAGAACAGTTTCGGCGAACTGGACGTCTGCGTGACGCAGGACCACATCAGAAATTTGACCGACCCGACCAGGAACCTGCTCTCGCTCGGCGGCAAAAGGTGGAGGCCGCTCCTTCTGGTCCTCTGCTCGGAACTCGCGGGAAAGGGGAAAATCGACCCGTACGAGATAACGCCGCTGGTCGAGTTCGCCCACACGGCAAGCCTCATTCACGACGACATAGAGGACGCGGCCGACACTAGAAGGGGGAAACCCGCCGCCCACATAACATACGGGCTGGACACGGCATTGAACGCCGGAAGCTGGCTCTACTTCCAGGGCGCGACCTGCATAAAGGGCCTCGCCACCGACGACGGCACTAAAATCACTTTCTACGAGCTTTTCCTCGAAGAGCTCAGAAGGCTCCATCTGGGGCAGGCCATGGACATCCTCTGGCACAGAAACCCGAAGATGATTCCGACGAAGGAAGAATACACGGCCATGGTGAGGAACAAGACCGGGACTCTCGCTAGGCTTGCTGTGAAGGCAGGAATCTTGGCAGGAGGAGCGACGAAGGAGGAAGCCGACAAGGCCGGAAGGATAGCCGAGGACATTGGAACCGGTTTCCAGATAATAGACGACGTGATAAACCTGACCACGGGAAACCCCGGCAAAAAGAGGGGCGACGACATCGTGGAAGGCAAGAAGAGCCTGCCGGTCCTGCTCCATCTGGAAAAGAAACCGGGCGACGGAGAAAAACTCGCGGAGCTTTTTGAAAAAGCCAGACGAGAGGGAATAGAATCGGATGCGGTTGAGGAGGCCATTGCGGTTCTTGAAAAATCGGGTGCGATTGACGAAGCAAAATCAATCGGAAACAAATTAATCGAAGAAAAGTCGAATGAACTTGCATCGATTTTCGGAAACGCCGATTCAAAGGAGTCGGCCTTGATTCTTGAACTTTTCGCGGCCTTGAAAAAATGAAAGAGAACACAGAGACACTGAACAACAACGCCCTGCATCTGATTCAGAACGGCAACATCGAGGACGCAATCGAACTTCTGAAACGGGCAGTGACGATTGAACCTGAAAACCCGACAATCTGGTTCAACCTCGCGGTGACGCTAAGGGACGACGGAAAACTAGAGGAAGCCCGGAACGCGCTTGAGACCGCCCACGGAATCGATCCGGACAACACAGAAATAATCGACACGCTGGCCATCGTCTGCATGAACATCGGCGACATCGAATCGGCATTGGAGCTTTGCGCGGAGGGGCTGTCGAAGAACGAGATGGATCCGCACCTCTGGAACACTTTCGGAGTCCTATACTTCAACGGAAACGAGCTGGACCTGGCCGCGGAGGCGTTCGAGCACGCGATAACACTCAACCCCTACTACTACGACGCGCTCTACAACCTGCGCGACACATACGAGGAGATGGGCAACGAAGCCGGCATGAAACTCTGCATCGAACGAATGAAGGACATAAAGCAGAACAATTCAAAAATCGGAGAATGAGATGAGAGAATTCGCAATCGTGAAGGACATCAGAAGGAACGAAAAGACTGAAAAAGAAGAGATATTCGTGCTGCCGATGATTGTGGGCGCCTGCCAAAGCTGCAAGACAGGCTGCCTCAAGCAGGGCAAGCCATTCAAAGTTCTGAACAAGCGTGGATTCGCCTTGAAGGAGGGAATGACCGTAAAAATTGGACACCCAAAAATTCTGATGGCATTCCACGGACTGCTCTCATTCCTCGGTCCAATAGCGGCCGCGGTGGCGGGCTTCGTGTTCGCGCCGGAGATTTCGGCCAGATTTTTCGGACAGGCGTTCACGGAGCAGAATTCCGAGGCGGCAAGGGCGGGCATCACGGCAGCGGCGCTGGTCGTTTCGTCCATGGTTCTGTTTGTGGTGAGCCGCTCAAGCATCCACTTAAAAACCCCGGAGGTTCTCCAAATTGTATAGATGTCCGGCAGCAATCAAGAAAATCAGCATTCCGCTCATCCTCCTGTCACTCGCGACTCATGAAATCAGGGCCTACGAGACGATAAAAATCATAGGCCTGGACAAGGGGCTTTGGAAGGAGATATCGATTCCAAAAAGCTGGAAATACATGGACTGCCAATCATCTTTCATCGAATACCCAGACTTCACCGACCCGACAATACACTATGTCCTCCATTTCACAGACGAAAACGGTCACAAAATAGAACTTCGATTCAACAGATTCAGGGGTCGGCTGGACAAAAACGCATTCCTCTTCGACATGACGGACTTCAAAGAAAAATACATTCGGATAAAAAAATAGGACGGAATGAAAAAAATCACTCCGCCCTACCTGCAAATTCAAGCGTTTTCCCTGGCAAGCTTCGATATCTCGTCGGCCATATTCTCAAGGGAAACCTGCCGCTGGACACCGCCAAGCTCGTTCGCGACCTTCGGCATTCCGTAGACGATAGAACTCTTCTCGTCCTGCCCGAGCGTCCAAGCGCCCTGCCTCCTCATCTCGGCAAGCTCCTGCGCGCCGTCCTTTCCCATTCCAGTCATGATGACGCCCAGACACTTGTTCTGGTAGACCTTCGCCATGGACTCGAAAAGAACGTCGGCGGATGGTCTGTGTCCGTTCCTCTGCGGCTCCTGCGACAGACGGACGACCTTCCTTCCAAAACTTCCCGTATCGACGAAGATGTGGAAGTTTCCGGGAGCGATGTACACGTGCGCTTCCTCGACATACTCGCCATCCTCGGCTTCTTTTACAGTCAAAGGACAAATCTTGTCGAGGGAGTTCGCGAATTCCTTCGTGAAACCGGCCGGCATGTGCTGGACGACCAAAATCGGCTGCTTCAAATTCGGGTCAATCTTCCGGAAGACATCGCGGAGGGCATTCGGGCCGCCAGTCGAAATTCCGATGGCGATTGCCTCAATCCTGCCAGGATTCCTGACGGGAGTTATGACCGCCGGAGCCTTTTGCGCCTGGGAATCGAAAGAGAAATCGAATCTTGAAGACGGCCTTGCAGCGGCTTCCTTGCTGCGTCTTTCCTTTTCGGCCGCCAAAAATTCATTGGCCTTCTCCGCCCCCATCGCCATCTGGAGCTTGTGGGCGACAGCCCTCTCCTTCTCCGCGCGCTCGTAATAATCTGCGGACATGACGGAGCGTCCACGGCGGCGGGCATAGCGGCCACCGTAAGACGAAATCAACTCGATGAGGCGGTCTGCGACAGAGTTGATGTCGGCGGAGACAGAACCGTTCGGCTTCGTGATGAAGTCGCTCGCGCCCAACTCAAGGCACTGCATGGTGACAGCCGCGCCCTTCTCGGCGATTGAAGAAAGAATAATCACCGGGATGTCGATGTTGTGCTCTTTT
>CAMHLH010000185.1 GCA_946185925.1 uncultured Treponema sp. | reverse complement strand
TTTCTGGCAGAGAAATATCATTGAACAAGACTTGAAATCAGGAGAACTACATGAAAATCCAATCAATCACATTGGCATTGTTGTCCGCGCTCGCGCTCGCCTCGTGTTCGTCCATTTCAACGGAAATCGGCACGAACGAGATGGCGGACAACTCTTTTCCGGTGGAGGGGGAAGCGGTGGAAGAGGGCGACGTCCTCTATTACAAGACGCCGAGCAGCTCGGAACTGTTCCCGAAGAAGAAGCCTGAAATCGCCGGGAACGACATATTAATAGAAGGAAAGCTCACAAAAACGACTGGAATGGGAATCACGAGGGACTTCCTTTTGGACACGTTCATGTCAAACGCGCGCGTGTACAGCCAGATTTGGGAAGGAAGAATCACGTCGGAACACGAGACCACGCTGGTCAAGTTCGACACGCACGTCGGCTTCATCTCGGACTCGACGAAGGACTTCATCTTGAAGTCGGCGGAATCCCCGCTCGGAAAGCTCGAATTCATCGACCGCTATTCGTCGCAGGAAATCCAGACTCCGTACAAGACCGCAACCTTCATGCCGAACGGAGGAGGAAATTTCGGAATCTACGCCACAAAGCAGCGGTGGTGGAGAATCGAGAGGGGGAAGAACGCCACGGACGAGCAGTTCGAGAAGGTGAACAAGCAGCCGGGAATGAACATGAAGAGTGCATTCAGGGAAAAAAGGCAGGTCTTCCAAGTGACGGACGAAGAAGGAGCCGTGCTTGCGGATTTCACGAAGAATTCGTACAGGATTTTCCCAAAAGGTGAGGAAAGGCGGGATGAAGCGCGTTCGGCGCTGTCGCTCTTCCTCGCATGGATTTGGGTCTGCGACGAGACGCTTGAACAGGACAACCAAGGAGAGAAATTATGAGAGCCATCAAAAAAATTCTTGCTTTTTTTATCTATGCGATTCCGCTTTTCGCGCTCGCTTCGTGCTATGTGGGGGGAACGCCCTGCATAGAGTCCGCAGAATGGGAGTCCGACAAGGAACTCTCTCTCTGCCTTTCCGGGCAGCCGTCCGACTATGATTTGGCGGTGGAAGTGAGCGTTGGCGGAAAAAAGGACGGCTCGTACAACATAAAGTACACTGTCTACAACCCGTTCACTTTCAAGATAAAAGTCACCCTCAACAAATCTGTCCCGAATGGCGCGTTCGTAACAGTCATGACCACCGAGCACAGTTCCGACCTGAACGGTTCCATCACGTTGGAGAAAAAATGACGAAACCGAAAAAACTTCTGGCTTTCTTTTTCATCCTGCTCCCTTTCGCTTCATCGGTGAATGCAGAGGAGGAGGAAAGCGGCTTCAAAAGCATCTACTACACGGGAAGCATAGGCTGGATTTTCTGAAAATTTCCGCGAAACGCTATGGTGTTTTTCCGGCGGAGAAATATCATTGATACAAACTTGAAACTAGGAGAACTTCATGAAGAAAAACGTTTTTGCAATATTTTTGCTAGCCGCGGCGGCGATTTTCCTTTCTTCCTGCAGCGACGACCATTACAAATCCGTTTCGCTCGCTAATCAGCTCGACGGGGGAATCGAAATAACGGAAATATCAGGCGAGACAAGGCAAAGCCTGCCATTGAAAATCGCAGAGAACACAACAGAAGAATTTGAAGTCGACCCGGATGGAGAAGAAATCAAATTCAAATTGAAAATCGACGGCTCCGACTATCTGCTGCGAACAGGCTACATCACCGATTTCAGCAGTTTTGGACTGAAGATTTTCAGGAAGGACGGTTGCATCTTTTTCAGAATCGACAAGCACAACCATGACGAAAAACTTGATGCGTCGATTTGATTTAGTTGCTTCGCAAATGCGCTTGAAACAAGGAGAACTACATGAAGAAAAACGTTTTTTCAATTTTTCTGCTTTCGGCGTTTTCCGTTTCTCTTGTTCTCCTCGTCTCCTGCGCAACGACGTTCCCGGCCCACGAGATTCATCCCGATTTTGAATGCGCTGATTCCGACCGAGAGCCGATTGTAATTTCCGGCACGCTCAAGCCGAAAGCGTTCTCTGCTCCGTCAGATTGGACAACTTTTTTGGCCGACATGTTTTTGCTCAGGAGCGAATCGATGTTTAAATACGACGGAACAGTTTGTGTCGGCGAAGAGCGCACAAATTATTTTCTCAAAATCATGGAGAATTCTCCGTTGTTCGCGGACGACGATGGAGAGAGACTCACAAACATTCTGGAAATGGATTGTGGAAAAATAAAATATGTTCCTTACGGAGCATTGGCGAATAAAAAACTCTCTCCATTGAGCGAACTCGGATATTTTTGGATTGAAGGACAAAAATTCTTCGTCTATGCGTCAAACAAAGACAAAATAAACTATGCGGAAGCCGAAAAACGTCCAAAGGATGTGATATTCGAAATCGAAGCCGAAAACAGCGACAGAAAAATGACTCTGCTTTCAAAAGAGCGCATCATGGACACATACCGCTTTGAAAAAAATGACAGGAATTCGGAAGACACGCAGGAAGAACGAACAATGATGATTCTTGCTGGAATAACGGCTTCGTTCTACAAATCCAGCCTGCGCATCATGAGCGTGAAGGAAAAATGAAAATTTCCGTAAAACGCTATGGTGCTTTTCTGGCGGAGAAATATCATTGAAGGAGACTTGAAACAAGGAGAACTACATGAAAAAGACAATCGCATTGTTCGTTGCGGCCGCGCTTTCCGTGCTGGCGGCGCAGGCAGAGAAAAGGGTCGTAATCTCGGTGAACGCTTCGGTGCCGATAGAGAACCAGAAGTGGGTAGACGAAGAGTATGAGGAAAATGTGCAGATTCGGGGATTGACCTTCGACTTCAACTTGATGACGGTCAGGGAATGCGGATACTCGTTCATCGTCGGGACGGGAATCGGAGGCGCGAAGACGCACTGGAACGACGACTACATGGGGAGAATCGACCTGTCGGGATTGAGCGCAAGATTCAAGATTGGGATGGGCGCGGCTCCCATAAACCGAGAGAACACGATTCTGGCGTTCCACGGCTTCTTCGGCTTGAACACAAAATTCATGCTCGGCATACCGACACAATATGACTTCTACGACGACATCTTCTGCGTGAACGCGGCCGCTGTCATCGGCATCGACGCGGTGTTCGTCAAGCGATTTTCGGACGTGGTCGGCATATTCGCGGGAATCGACATCTCAACGAATTTGCTGGGTGGGACAGTATATGACGTCCAAGAAGAGGACGGCTGCCTGAAGGGATACGAGCCTGAATGGGGATTCGGCATGAAGCCGGGCCTTGTGAACGTCGTCCCGCGGTTCGGAATCAGCTGGCTGCTCGACTGAAAGCGGCGCAATTGAAAACGGCATTTAAAAATGCGAAAGGGCTTCTCCCGCTCGTTTCAGTTGAAGCGGAAGAAGCCCTTCTCTATTTTTCGCTCAAACAAAAATTCTTCTGTTTTTTACACTTACGCCCACGGATTCGTCCTGATGAACGTCTCGTCGCGCTCGTAGCCCACGGAGACGATTCCGACTTTCGTTCCGCAGAAATCCTCGATGAATTCGATGTAGTCGCGCGCCTCTTTCGGGAGCTTGTCGTACTCGCGGATGCTCTTCAAACTCGTCTTCCAGCCCTTGAACTTCTTCAAGACCGGTTTCGCGTTCTCCATGTCCTCAACTCCGGCCGGGAAATCAGTGACGATTTTTCCGCCAATGTCGTAGGCTACGCACGCTTCAATCTGCTCCATCGGGTCGTAGATGTCCAAATGCGTGAGAACGAGAGAGTCGAGGGAATTCACGCGGCAGGCATAGCGGAGAGCCACCAAGTCGAGGTAGCCGCACCTTCTTGCCCTTCCCGTCGTGACGCCGTACTCGCGGCCGGTCTCGCGCACTGTGCGGCAAAGCTCGGACTCGGCTTCGTCGTTGTCGTTGAACTCAGTCGGCATAGGCCCGTTTCCGACGCGCGTCTCGTAGGCCTTGAAAACCCCGAGAATCTTGTCCAAGTCGTGGGGTCCGATTCCGCATCCAGTGGCGGCACCCGCGGCGCAAGACGCTCCGGAAGAGACGTACGGATAAGTTCCAGAATCGATGTCGAGCATCGCGCCCTGGGCACCCTCGAACAGGATGTTCTCGTTCCTGTACTCGTACATCTTGGCGGTCAAATCGACACGCATGGAGATGAGCCTGTCCTTGTATTTGTCGAGATAGGCCTTGTCCTCGCCCTCGAACTCGGACATCTTCTTCTCCCAGTCCAAATCTGCAAGGCGGAGGCCGTCCCTCTGCGCCTTCTCGGAATATGTGATTCCGATTCCGCGTCCTGTCGTTCCAATCGGTCTCTTTCTTGCGGCGTCCCTGTCCTTGTCCATCTGGCGGTAGCGTGGAAGAATGATGTGTGCGCGGTCAGAGATGAAGACTCGGCCTTCCCAGTCGATTCCGTTGTCCTTGAGCATCTGAAGTTCGTTGAAAAGAGCCTCAGGGTCGATTACCATTCCCGCGCCAAGGAAGACGGCCTTGTCGGAATACAAGATTCCGCTCGGAACCTGATGGAGAGCGTACTGCTTTCCATCCACGACGATAGTGTGTCCGGCATTCGGTCCTCCAGCGTAGCGAACGACATACTTGGCGTTCTCGGCCAAATAGTCGACTATTTTTCCTTTTCCCTCATCGCCCCACTGAGCGCCGATTACAACAACCTTCATAAAAGCCCCCAAATTTTCAATGACTGGACGCAAAACCAATCCAATCGCAAAATGCTTAGAATAATACCACGAATTTTTAGCCCTATTCAATTGAGCCGATGAAAACGCGCAGACAACCGCGCAGAAGCAAAAAATCCCGACAGGCAAGTGCTGTCGGGAAAAGAATAAAGGGAATGAAAAATCAATAATCGGCGGTGACCAACGATATAAAACCATCAGAGAGCGGCAACTGGAAAGAAGGTGATGATGTCAAATAAATCGAGAACCAATCTTCGTTGCTGTTTAATGTGCACAGCCGCAACGTTCCCGAAGCAGGAGTTGTTGGTTTTCCATCGAAACAATCACCATAAAAAACGCCTTTTGCGATATAGTCAGTATTGTGGTCAGTATCCCTGACCACACTTCCGTCATGGAGCACATAAAGTTCCCAAGTTCCTTCGTCTGGAAAGAAACTCATTTCATAATGAGCCCCCCTAAATGTTTCATATCCACGAGTGTGTGTAAAGTTCTTCGTGCAAACAAAGGAATATTCCTTACCATTAAAAATTATATTAGTATCAGGTTCGTCATAATAAAACGTATACACCTCGGCGACATCAATTTCTTTTGTCACGACATTACCGTATTTGACAGTCTCGATAGAATCATCAACCCTGTACGCTAAAAAACTCAATGTGCAGTCTTGTGTAAATACCATTG
>CAMHLH010000184.1 GCA_946185925.1 uncultured Treponema sp. | reverse complement strand
TTCAACCACGACCCGGACAGGAAGAAAAAACTGCTCCTCCACAAAGAGGAGATAAAGCGGTTGCAGAGAAAGGTCGATGAAAAAGGATACACATTGATACCGTTGGACGTCTATCTGAAGAACGGACGAGTCAAGGTCAAACTCGGAATCTGTAAGGGAAAGAAACTCTACGACAAGAGAGAGACGATAAAGCAGAGAGATTTGGACAGAGACATGGCCCGCGACTTCAGAAAAGGACTTGAATAGAAAACAAAAACAGGTTCGCAAATGAAAAAAAAACTGTTCTGTCTGACATTCATTTTGTCAGTATTCGCCACGGCTTATTCAGAAAATCTGAAAGTCGAATACTATGGGGTCGTCTCATCTTCATCGGATTCGAACATGATAAAGATGGCGCAGGACATATTCTTGACACAGTTGAAATCGATTGACTACATCTCGGTCGAGGACAAGCGGCCAGACAGCAACAAGACCTTAAAGTCGACTCCCGACTTCACGAGCGACGGGGAACGGATAATCTTCTATGCGGAAATAGAGGAAAGCGCTGACGAGAATTTGCAGAAGACATGGAACTGCAAGTTCAACGCAATGAACCCGGACGACAAAATCTACCACACAAAGAACGAGACCTACGACTCGTACTACAAAATTCTTTCGGGAGCGAAAGCCGCAATCGAAGACGTAATCTCCGATTTCAGGCAGGGGCCGAGGGAGACTTTTTCCACAGACGGAGCGGCGGAAGATGCGAACGGGGATTCGGTAAAAACTTTCAGCGGCAACATCGACATAGAATCGCTTTCAGGCACTTGGTACGGAGAGCCTTTCACGGACAAGATAATGATACTGAGGGGCGGCAGGGGCTTCATAATATTCAAGAACGGAGCCACGATGAACATAAAAATATCAATAAAAAAGGCAGACTCAAAAGGCAACGTGCAAGAGATAGAGATAAGCCAAGTTGGAAAATCCAACGCGTCCTTCTTCCCCGAGCTTCCACGCGAGATTGCACTCAACGCGGCATCAAGCGCGGCTCCGATTACATGGACGTTCACCATAAAGCCAGGGGAGCTTACGGGCATAAAAAAGACCCTTCTTCTGGCAAACAACGGAATATCGGCAAAAGAAGGGACTCTCAAAACCACCTGGCTCAAAAAGTGATTCAGCCTATCTGGACTGCACCCTGGCGAACGACAGTGACGCTTCCATCCTCCTCGACCTTGACAATCGTAGAGGGGATTCCGCCCTTCTTGTCGCCGTCGTCTATTATCAACTCGACATTCTTGAATTCATGCTTTATCTGGCTTATGTTGTCCAAGACAGGCTCGCCGCTTCTGTTCACGCTGGTCGAATATATCGGAGCGCCGCAACCGGCTATGACCTTCCTGAGCCACTCGTCGCCGGGACACCTGAAGGCGGTAGTCGTGAAAACATCCCCCTCGCCCTTCAAAAAAGTGTGGACAATTATCGTCAAAGGTCCCGGCCACTTGGCGAGAAGCTCGTCAGGAACCAAATCCCTAGTGTATTTTTTCAAATCGGAAGGCTTGGAAATCAGCTGTATGAACGGTTTCCCCTCGTCCCTGCCCTTCAGTTCGCGGATTTTCGAATCCGTGTGATATGAATAATGCCGTCCGTCAACAATTCCTGAAAAACCATAAACAGTGTCCGTTGGCAAAACGACAACTTTTCCGCGTCTGATATAATCAATGGCAATTTGAGCGGACTGCTCATCACACTTTCGACAAATCATAAAAAAACCTCTTATTTGACAGAAGCCGTGCTAGAAGGGAGCCTTCCCATGCGGACTTCACGAAAATCCGAAAGCTTCTGCTTAATCTCCTCAAGGCGAAGATAGGCATAGACCACGAAGAACATCAAGAAACCTGTGAATTTGCAAAACCATTCAGGAACAAAGAAAGGCTCTATGTACTTGATTGGAGTGCCCGTATCGAAATAGAACTGCTCATCGGCGACGAGACCGTTTATCTTCACTATCTTCTCACCGTTCCGGACATAGCCAAGTTTTCTCGCGAAAGCCGCAATCACGTCGGGGTCTTTCTTCAAGGCCGTGTACTCAAGTTCGAGACCGTTGTTTATTTTTTTGATTTCCTCGACCCTGTTGCTGAGTATCTGCCGCTGCTCCCTGAGCTGACCGTCAGCCCACAGTCCATCCCTGCCGAAGGACAGAGAAATCAACACATAGAAGAACGTACCAGCCAAAACAGCTGTCAGAAATCGAAACATTTTAACCATAACAAATGAAATATCGGCAGCAAGCGTAAATTTCTGCACAAAGTCAAAAACAAAAAAAACAAAATATATGTTGCTTTAAGATAATTGCCAAAAAGGCTAAAATACCTACAGTTTTCAACTTTGGAAACCGATAAACAAAGAAAAATATCTTGTATTCACAAATTAATTTTTAGAGAGGAAATATATGAGCGATTCTGAAAAATCAAATGAACTCGACAGTTACGGAGTTTGGGTAAAGAAGCCGCCTAGAACAATCGATTCAAGCGAATCGGAAGAACCGAAGCTTGGGGAACCCGAGCAGAGTTCAAGTCTCACTGCAGATGAAGATGACACTGCCCTCTCAACAGACGAACTAGCAGCCCTTTCCGGCAACATCATAGACGACCAGCAGGACAGTGCGGACTTCTCCCCGTCATCTATGGAAGACGTCTCACTCGAAGAATTCGGAATCACCGACTCGGACGGCAGTTCAGATTCTTCCGCCGAAAACGAAACCACGGACGTCACAAGTTCGTTCCTCGACGACGACACAAGCGAAGGAAGCGAGGGTGAAAGCATAGCGGAGACCGACGAGGCCGGAAGCTCCGACATAGTGATAAAAGACAACTCAAGCTCCGAAATGGACGAGGACGGACCAATCGACATAAGCCTCTCGTTCGACGACAGCTCGGACAATTCTTCTGGAAAAGAGTTCTCAATAGACGACACACCATCAAGCTCCTCCAGCGACGATGGAACTGAATCCGTGGACTTGAGCGAATTCGGCTTCGGAGACGACAGCGCACCAGCTGAAAAAGACGAAGGAAAAGAAGAAAGCGCTTCCGGGAAGGGAGAAACAGAAGACGTAGACTTGAGCGAATTCGGTTTCGGAGACGAACCGGCAGCAGAGACAAGCGCCCAGGAAGAGACTCCGGCTGAGACAGCCAACAACGAGACAGAGGATGTGGACTTGAGCGAATTCGGCTTCGACGACGACTCAGAAGAGGAAGCTCCAGCCGGAAGCACACCGAAGGACGGCGACATCGAGATGAATGTCGTAGCTGACGACGATGATGAATACGAAAGCACCGAAGAGGCCGCCGAAAGCTCAACAGACAACGAGAGCGCATCTTCAAACGAGAATGTAGACTCAGAATTCAACGCCGACGACATAATGAACTCAATCGAAGACGAAAACGGCAACATCGTAAGTTTCGACAATACAATGGAAGAAAAAGCCGAAACTTCCGAAGGCGAAGACGACAATTCATTCGAGGTCACAAGCGAGGACAAGGCGGCAGCCGAAGACTTCTCTCTGGACGAGCCGCTTTTCAACGACGAGAACAGCGAAGAAGGAACAGAATCCGACGAAATCGAGGAACCGACAATCTCAAGCGATTCAGACGAGATTGACGAGCCTACGATATCGGACGAGACGAACAGCATCGAGGAGCCAGAGATTCAAAACGAGACGGACGAAATCGAGGAGCCAGAGATACCGGACGAGTCGGACAGCATCGGTGGAGCCGAAAGTTCCGATTCAATAGGAGAACCGGCATTCGACAACGACGACGACTTCGAAGAGTCCGCTGTCAACGACATTCCAGACACATTCGACGAGGAGACGGCATCGCTCATGGGCAACGAAGAAGAACAGCAGCCTTCTGCATCGGACACGAATTCAATCTTGAGCCAGATTGTGAACCAGCTTTCTTCCCTCAAGGATGAAATCACAAGCCTCAAACAGGATGTCGAAAACATAAGAAGCAATCCAAAGAAGGCAGAAGTTGAAGCCAAAGATGAAGTTGAAGAGAACACGGAAGAAAAGACCGAAGAGGAAAACGAGACTTCCGGCGGATTCTTCAACGACAGTGCGGACGACGACGACACAATCGCCCTCTCTCTCGACGAGCTCGGAAGCATAATGAATTCCGCCGAAATCACAGAGGACGACGGCGACTTCATCGTGGAGCCACAGGAAAACAGTGAAATCCCGACAGAAAGCGAAGAGCCGGAGACAGAGCCAGAAGTCTCAGAGAATGCTACGGATTCCCAGGAAGGCGAGGCTGAAGAGAAAGCCAAGGGAAACGCAGAAACAGACACGGACACTATCGACTCGGTGGAAGATTCAACACTCGAATCAATCATCAACAACGACTCCGCAAGCGCGGATGAAGAAGAGGGAGAAGAGCCAGAAATCGACCAGGAACTCGACTCTTCAATAGCAGAGTCAATCGAGAGCATCGCTGACGAGGCAATTGCGGAGGACACTGCCGAGGAAGAAGAAGACGACCTCCCAATCGAAGACAACACGCTCGAATCAATCATCGACAGCGGAGAAGTCGCGAGCGAGCTTCCTGATGAAATCGACATAGAAAAAATCGAAGACGACATCGATGCAGAGGCCGACGACGAGATGGACGACTTTGACTTCGACGAGGAAAACTCGGACATGAAGAACGACCTGATTGTCGACGCAGACAACAACGACGACCTCGCTTCAATCGGAGAGGCAATCGATTCGGCCGAGGCAGAGGATTCTGTAGACCTTCCAGAGACAGAAACCAGCAGCGAAATTGCGGACTCTGTTGACACGGACTACCTCACGCCAGACCCGACAATCGATGAAGCTCTTTCAGATTCTAACCTCGACTACCTCAACTCGGATCCTGCCCTTTCAGAGCCGGCTCCAGAGCCGAAGGAAAGCGTGGAAGAGGAGAAAGAGACAATTCCAAACGACTTGAAAACAGAAATAAAATCTGTGCTTTCTTATATGGATCAACTTTTGGAGAATCTTCCAGAAGAGAAAATCGCAGAATTCGCTCAGTCAGAGCAGTTCGAAACATACAAGAAACTTTTCAAGGAACTCGGTCTCGCGTAAAAAAAATAGAGTTGAAAGGCATGGAAGAAACAAAAGCAAGAAGTGGACTTCTGCAAAGGGCGGCATCCGTTCTGGCAGAGGTCACACCAAAATTCGACGTATGGACGACAAGGAACGGATTCAAGCACGCAGGCATTTTCGTTCCCTGCACAACGGAAAAGACATCCAGCGATTACTACTATCTCTTGAACGTGGTCGGATTGAGCGCAAAAACAGTGGCCTCTTCCGTAGCGTCAAGCGATTTCTGGAAGGGGAAGCTCACAAAAGCGTT
>CAMHLH010000183.1 GCA_946185925.1 uncultured Treponema sp. | reverse complement strand
GAAGACTCTGCTCTTTCATAGGGGTTAATCCGGGCAACCCAAAATTTTTTAGATATGAACTTCTTCTACGACGACAGTCCAATTCATGCTAATACACCATTGGAACCGTCCCCAAGAATATGCCGTTGACTCCCGGCAGAACCATCGGATGCGGACATGAAGAATAGCGCGCCATGATTTCAATCGCGCTGCGCAGCTCTTCTTTCAAAACATTCATGAGAGAACGAACCTTCTGCAGTCTTGAAGATTCTTTTTTACAACTGAAAAAAAACATACACAATTCCTCCTGTACTGTTTTTGATTTTGTTTTTCGCCAGCAACCCGGCGACACAATATGTATACAAGACTTGGGGAATTGTGTGAAATACATTTTTTTTATAGAAGTGATAGCTTTTTAATATGTATAAATTTTTTTAATAGGAGCTAGCAGAAAAATTTATTGGTCAGGAGAATGCAAGCCTCATCTGGAGCCAGACCACGCCGCCGTGGGTGGAATCCGAGACGCCCTCGCTTACAAAGCCGAATTTCTCGTAGAATGTGCGGAGTTTTTCCTTACAGGTAAGCACGATTCCTTTCCTGCCCTGGTCTTTTGCGTCAGAAATGACCTGCTCCATTACTTTGGAAGCAAAGCCCCTGTGCTGGAAGGCAGGATTTGTGTCCACGCCAAAAATCATCTGCCAGTCGCCCTTTTCTTCGTGGAGCAAAGGATTGTCGTACATCTCGTCGGTCAAGTCTTTCTGATTTGTCGAAAGACCGTTGATGAATGAAATCAGCTCCATTTCATTCCCAGTCTCGTCACATTCAAACAGGAGCCAGAAGTGATTTGGAAAGACTTTAAGCCGTCTTTCAATTGATTGCCGGCCTGCAGCCTCAGCTGGTGGAAAGCAGAGGGATTCAACCTCGCTCAGTTTTTCAAGGTCATTTAGACTCGCGTGTCGGATTTTTGTCATGTCCGCTCCTCCTTCAAATTATTCGAGTGAAATCTATAACAGCATATCATGGCGATGGAAGTGAAAACCCAAACCACGGGATATGCGATTGAAACCACATAGAAGCTTGTGGTGAGGCGGGTCGCCACAAAAAGAAAAGCCTGCCGAAGGAGAACGAAGCCCGCGAAGGTGATGACCGTTGGAGCCAGTGAAATTCCAAGCCCCCGAAGAACCTGGGCAAAAAACATGCACACGGCGCAGAGGATGTAGAAG
Organism: uncultured Treponema sp.; assembly: GCA_946185925.1. Lineage (GTDB taxonomy): Bacteria > Spirochaetota > Spirochaetia > Treponematales > Treponemataceae > Treponema_D. Next base: position 4,214 of record CAMHLH010000183.1, on the reverse strand, counting down.
GGAGCCGTGCATCTGATGAAAACCGCACCATAGCGGATGGACTCGGCATCGTCTATGAAAATCGAAGTCAAAAATTCTGCAAAGATGAAAAGAACAAGCGCGAAGAAAGCCACAAGCGCAATCTTCACGGAGAGGGCCGATTTGATTCCCTCCCTTATCCGCATGATTCTTCCGGCACCGAAATTTTGCCCCGCAAAAGTCATCGCCGCAAACGCAATGCTCTGCATCACAGCCTGCATGAGCTGGTCCAGCCGGACGAACACCGCCCAGCCCGCCGCGCATGAAGAAGTGAAGGCGTTCACATACTTCTGGATGAAAGTGTTGGAGAATGCCGTGATTGAAGAGGCGATTGCTCCTGGAAGCCCGATTCGAAGTATCTCCTTCAAAATCTGGAAGTCGATTCGGAGCCTCCTGATTTGGACTTTAAAAACATCGTCGCTTTTCATCAGGACGAAGAAAACAGGAAGAATCGAAAGCCCCTCGGAAATCACCGTGGCCCATGCCGCTCCCCTTATCCCCCATTTGAAGGCCAGGACGAAAAGAAAATCAAGGGCGATGTTCACGAGCGAGGAGAAGACGAGGAAGTAGAGCGGCCTCCGCGAGTCTCCCAATGCGCGGAGGATTCCGGAGCCGATGTTGTAGAGAATCAGGAAGCCGATTCCTGCAAAGTAAATCTTGAGGTAAGAATCAGCCTGCTCGAAAACGCTTTCCGGGACGGAAATCAAACGCAGCACAAAAGGAGACAGGGCAATTCCCGCCAGAGTCATAATCAGGCTGATGAAGAACGAGCTGAGAATCGCCGTGTGAATCGCATCCTGCATACGGCCGATGTTTTTCGCGCCGAAAGCCTGGGAAATCACAATCTGCGCTCCAGTGGAAAATCCCGCGAAAAAGCCTATTACGGTGAAGACGAACTGGGAGGAAGCCCCGATGGCCGCAAGTGCGTCCTTCCCAAGGAATTTCCCCACCACGAAACAGTCCATCGTGTTGTAGAGCTGCTGGAACATGTTTCCGGCGAAGAGAGGAAGGGCAAAAGCGGCAATCTGGGGGAGAATGGCTCCCTCGGTCATGTCGAGGATTCTTGACTTTTGCATCCGAGTCGAAGCCTGCCACTAGAAGTGGTTGTACAAATCTTCCACAAGGGAGATGCAGCCGTACGTGCCGACGTGCGAGCGGTTCAGAATCTCCTTGTCGAGGCAGGGATTTGACGTGATTGCGAAGAATGCGCCGAGTTTCTGGGCGATTTTCTTTTCGTAGGAGCTTCCCATGAAGAGCGTCGCGCGCCCCTCGTATTTCTTCGCAATCTGCTCGATTTCGTAGACGTCGTTCTCAAAATAGACGTCGGCCTTTCTAGGGCAGTCGAGATTATTGATTTCGTCGCGGATTTTCTGCCGGTCTTTTTCGTACACAGAATCCGTCAGAACAACGGCGAGCGGAATGTGGCCGTGAGAATTGACAAGGAAGCGGGCGATTCCCAAAGCCTTCGCGCTCTCCCCGACCAAAATGAAGCGGTGCCGCTCGAAATTGCCGAAAAGCGAGTCCAGATACTCCCAGACATAAAGCTCCTCCTCGTGCGCGGCCTTCTCCACGAGCTCCTTTTCGATTCCGAGCCTTTCACCGATTGTCCTCAAGAAATCAGCCGTGTCCTTTGGACCGATTGGCCAGCCGTTGATATTCAGAGTCTCGATTCCGAATTCGTGCTTGTAGTACGCGTCCACGTTCTTCGCGAGCCACGGTGAAAGATTTATGTTGAGGGCGGCGTTTCCAGAATTTTTTAGCTGCTCGATTCCGTCCCTTCTGATGAAGAAAGTGTTCGCCTTCACGCCGATTCTCGCAAGGATTCTCGTGATTTCCTCGAAATCCCCGCGCAAAGTGATGTCGGAGCTTGGTGGCTGGCCGTAGACGTTCACAAGAAGCGGGTCGGTCTCCGTCTTTTTGGCGAGCGCCTTCACAGTCGCCAGGAGAGCCATGTTGTAGCCCGTGTAGGTGTCGCCGCGGAAGCCTGCGGTGTCTATGCTCGCAATCGGGTATTCAGAACCGGAAAAGCGCTCGACGACGCTTCCCACATCGTCTCCGTTGATTCCCATCGAGCAGCCGGTCAGAACCGCGTAATAGTCGCCGTCCATGATTTCGAGGCTGCCCTTGATTGTCTCGTAGAGCCGCTGGGTTCCGCCGAAGACGACCTCCTTTTCGTAGGCGTTGGAGCTCGGAAGACCGTGGTAGCCGCCAAGATAATATAGGTTCGTGCGGTTCGAGGCCTGCATGGAGCAGCCGGGACTCGCGTGGAGAATCGGAATCGCCCTGTAGATGTTCCCGACGACATCGAGCGCGCCGTGGAGCGAGCACAAATTTCTTGGTCTTTCTATGCATTTTTCCATTTTCTATTCCTTCTTGTCCTCTTGATTCCTTCAATCCGATGGCATCTGCAGATAGCTGAACGCGTCTTTTTTGTACCATTCCTCGCGGTAGGCGTTCTTCGAGAAGCGGGAGAGATTCTTGTTGAAGTTGTTGTTGTCGAGAGCGTCCTCGATTTTCCGTCCGAGGTACAAGACTCCACGGTAGCCGAAAGTCGGCCTCTTGGAGTCGAGGATGTGGAGAGATGGGATTCCAAGACGGGAAACCCAGTTCGACATTCCGATGAAGACATCCGGCTTGAATTTTTTGAGGAGGTTCACCTGCTCGTAGGGCTGCATGTCTGCGATGTTCACAAGGAAATCCGAGCCGTGGAGTTCTTCGAGCCGCTTGAAATCGTCGATGTAGGCCTCGTCATAATACGGAGTGTGCATGCAGAGGAGCTTCATTCCGTAGTCGCCAATCAAGGTGGCGGCGGCGAATCCGCGTCCAGTTCCGGCCGTGAGGCAGGCGCGGAGCCCATCCGTCTTCTCTTTGATTCTCGCGATTTCCTCCGCGACGGCGGCGCTCTCCGAAGCGATGAAGTCCTCAGCCTCCTTTTCCTTGCCGGCAAGGTGCGCGATTGCCCGCAGCCAGCGGTTCGTGCTCCTAGTTCCAATCGGCATGTTCGTGACCGCGTAGGGGATTCCGTATTTTTCCTTAAGGAATTTTATGTATTCGTCTCCGAAAATCTGGCAGACAGAGATATTGTACTCCGCGGCGGGGATTTTCATGATGTCCTCGTAGCTTGCGTTGTACGGAAGGATGTTCGCCTCAAGCCCAATCGCCTTGAGCATCCGCTTCATCTCCTGCTGGTCCGCCCAGCTGAGAGAATGCGTCGCAAAAAGATTGATTAGCCCCTTCTGCTTTGGCGGCCGCGCCTCACGAATCACATAGTTCTGCAGAGTCGCAAGGGCGAGGTCGTAGCCCGTCGCGTGGTTCCGGCTTTTGAAGCCCTCGCAGTGGACCGGGGCGAAAAGAATGTCCCTGCCTTCGATAATCCTGTACTTTCTCTCCATCCGCTCCGCCACCGCGTCGATGTCGTCCCCGATGATGGCAGATGCGCACGAAGAGAGGATGAAGACGATTTTCGGGTTGTAGCGTTCGACCGCCTTTTCAATCGTCTCCTGCAGGCGTTTCTCCCCGCCCATGATGACCTCCTTTTCGCCGAGCGCGCTGGAAACCACATGGCTGTCCGGGGCATCGTCCCGTCCCCGGTGGTGTCTGTAGACGCCGAGCCTGTCAATCGCCCCGAACGCGGCGCAGCCGGAGCAGCCGAGCGGAGAGTGGATAATCATCACGGTGTCCTGCAACGAGACGAGAGCGTTCATGCTGTTCACCTGCACGCACTGGATTCCCTGCTCGAACGTCCTGTGCGCGTTCTTCAGGCAGTGCGCCTGCGCTTTCCCCCGAAGCTCCGCCGACCCGCCCACCTGCACATCGGCGAAGCCCGGATGTTTGTCGCGGATTGTGTCTTGAATCTGTTTCTGCATACAATCTTCCTTTTTATATTTTTCATATCGTATAGTCTGACGGCGGCAGTATCCGCTTCAGGAACTGCTTCGTCCTCTCTTCCTTGGGGTGGTAGAAAATCTCGTCAGGCCTCCCCTCCTCCACGACATAGCCGCCGTCCATGAAGACGACCTTGTCGGCGACCTCCTCGGCGAAGCCCATCTCGTGCGTCACGACAATCATCGTGTGTCCTTCCTTCGCGACCTGCTTGATGAGAGAAAGAGTCTCCCCCACGAGTTCCGGGTCGAGCGCGCTTGTCGGCTCGTCGAACAAAATCACCTCGGCGTCCAGCGCGACCGCACGCGCGATTC
>CAMHLH010000182.1 GCA_946185925.1 uncultured Treponema sp. | reverse complement strand
TGAAAATTTCTGTAAAAGGAATGATGTGCGGACACTGCGAAAAGCATGTAAAAGATGCGCTCGAAGCAATCGAGGGAATCACAAGCGCGACAGCCTCTCACGAGAAGGCGGAGGTCGAAATCGAAACTTCAAAAGAAGTCGATGAGAGCGCGATAAAAGCCGCTGTTGAAAAAGCTGGCTACGAGTACGCCGGGGTGATTGCGTAGTCATTGAGAGTCTCGCGAGAATTTCAGTTCTTGCGGGACTCAAAAATGGGCTATGGCGCGCTTTTTGTCGTCGGCTTGCTCGCTTCCGTTCACTGCATCGCGATGTGCGGAGGAATCAACCTTTCGCAAAGCATTCCGTTTTCCGTATGACGGCGTCGGCCTGCTCCTTTGCCCATTCGGGGATTTCCCCGCTTTTCAGGAGGCCTCTTTCGGCGAGCATCCCGAGAACGTCGTCGTCCTGCGTCGCAATTCCGAAGCACGTGAACGAGCCGGCTCTTTTGTAGATGTCGGGCTTGTAGCTGAGCATCAGCCTGAGCAGCTTCCCGTACAGCGGGATTTCCTCAATGCCGTCGGGAGTCGCCCATATGAGCGGCGTTGCCTGCCATGAGCTCACCTCGTTCACGTCCCCGCCGCGCTGCAGAACAAGGGCGAACAAATCGAGGAGCGCGATTTCGTCTTCTTTTGACGTTTCCGTCCCGCAATAATTCCACTGGAACGTAAGGTTCCACAAGACCGAATCGCCGAATTTGTCGCGCGCGAGGCAGTCCGCTCCGGAAAGGATGAGCTTTTTCGCCTCCGAAAAATCCCTCCTTTTGATTGCCGAAATCAACGCGCTTTCCGGTTTCCCTTCTTCCGAAAGGATGCGCCGTATGACGTCCTTTACGTTCGGGATGTCGCCGCTCGTCAGCGTCGGGATGAGAAGGTCGATTTCGTCAACGCTTTTGTCCCACCATTTGAGCTTCTCGAGGAGGAGAATCATCTCGTCGTCAAACCGCTTCCTGATTTCCCGCGCGGGGTTCCCGACGACGACGGAATACGCGCCGACATCGCTTCCTACAACCGCGTTCGCGCCGACAATGGCGCCGTCGCCGATATGCACCCCCGGCAAAATCACCGCGTTCTGCCCAATCCACACGTCGTTGCCGATGACGGTATTTCCTTTCAGCGGCATGTTCGTCCTGCTCGGCGGATACGCGCCCCATCCTTCAAGCGTGTAGAACGGGAAAGTCGAGACCGCGTTCATCTGGTGGTTCGCGCCGTTCATCACGAATTCGACGCCCGCGGCAATCTGGCAGAACTTCCCGATTATGAGGCGGTCGCGGTTCCATTCGTAGAGATGCGTCACGTGGCTCTCGAAGTCGGAGTCCGCGATGTAGGTGAAGTCGCCGACGGTAATCTGCGGATTTTTGAGCGTCGGCTTGACGTAAATCTCTTTTTCGTACCCTTCAATCGGATGAACCGTCATCGGATCCGGCTTCTTTCTTTCCATTGTTTTCCTCCGGGAATTCAGGGCGCTTTTCATGGGGAACGCACCGTCCCGTAGGATAACCAAATTCATGGATATTTGATATACTGCTGCGGTGAAAATACTTCTTGTTTCAGTAAACGCAAGCTACATGCACACGAATATCGCAATACGCGATTTGAAAAATTATGCAGACAAATATTTTTCAGACAGCGAGACAAAACCGCAAATCGAAATCGCAGAATACACGATAAACCAGCCGATTGGCGAAGTTTTGCGCAGTATCGCTTTTTTTAATGCAGACTGGATTCAGTTCTCGACATACATCTGGAATGCAGAATATGTGCAAAAGCTCCTTCCAGAAATCAAAAAAGTTCTTCCCGACTGCATTCTTGGCGCTGGAGGGCCAGAATTTGGCTATGGCGCAAAAAAGTACCTGAGCGCCATCGCAGACTTGGATTTCGTCGTCTTTGGCGAGGGCGAACTCACGTTCACGGACATGATAGAAAAAAGCGGAGGAAACGCGGGAAGCGTTCTTTCAAGGCTTTCGGAGATAAAAGGAATCTATTGCCGAAGCGCAGACGGAGAGACGCTCTTCACAGGAAACAGAGCCTTTATCGAGGACTTGGACGACATTCCCTTCCCGTATCCAGAGATGATTGAGGGGAAAGCCGATGAAGACCACAAAATCTATTATTACGAGTCGAGCAGAGGCTGTCCGTTCAGCTGCGCGTATTGTCTTTCTTCCGTTGAAAAGCGCGTGCGGTTCAAAAGCCTTGAGCGAACATGCGAGGAGATTCAGATTTTCCTCGACAACAATATAAAGCTCGTCAAATTCGTGGACAGGACATACAATCTTGACGAGGAGCGATACATCGGAATCTGGGATTACATTCTAAAACATCACAACAAAAAGACGATGTTCCATTTTGAAATCGAAGCCGAGTATCTTTCCGAAAAGGCTCTCGATTTTCTTCAAAACGTCCCAGAAGGCGTGATGCAGTTTGAGATGGGCGTTCAGTCCGCAAACAAAAAGACGCTAAAAGCCATAAACCGCTCGGCTAACACGGAAGAACTAGCTGCAAAAATAAAGCGCATTCCTCGAACGATACACCAACACCTTGATTTGATTGCGGGGCTTCCGTTCGAGGATTTGGAAAGTTTCGGAAAAAGCTACGATTTTGTGATGGGTCTTCGCCCTGACGCGCTCCAGCTTGGATTTCTCAAAATCCTGAACGGCACAGTGATGGAAAAATACGCCAGCGAAAACGGTTGGAAATGGATGGGAAGCCCTGTTTACGAAACTTTTTCGACTCCGCATTTGTCTTTTGGCGACATCGCTTTTTTGAAAGACATGGAGACTGTCACGGACGCATACTGGAACAAGGGAAGTTTCTCATACACGATGAGCTATATCTTCAGACAAACAAGTCCGTGGGCTTTCCTTTCTGCATTTGTCGAGTACGCAAGAAGCAAAAAAGCCTTCGTTCAGGCGCGGAAAGAATCATATTGGTTTGAGCTTATGAATGATTTTCTTGAGAGTGAAAAAAGTGATTTCACCGGCAGCGCTCTCGACAAAAAACTGATTTACGACCTTCTCCGCTACGATTTTGTGCGCTCTGGGAAAAAAGGAAACTTTCCGCACTGGTATATTCGCAGATACAGCGCAGACAAGCACAGAAAGCTTCTTGAAGCCGACGATGTTTTCGTAAGCGCGCGGTCGGGCTTCTCCGTCTCAGAATACGAGGAATTCGACTACGACGTTCTGTCGGAAAAACATGAGAAACGCCGCACGGAACTGCTCATAAAGTACAAGTAATCCCCGCGCTTTTTTCGCCAAAAAACGCTATACTATCCCCATGGAAAAGAAATCCCTTGCTCAAAAAATCCGCGCCGTGTTTTCGGATGCGCTCGTTTATCTTTCTGAACAGAAGGTCGTGTTCGCCACGACTTTCCTGGCCTTTGTTTCGGCGTGCCTTTACATTTACGATGTGGAAAAGTTTTCCGACAAAATCTACTACGATTTTTTCGAGGAGCTTTGCTACGGCTTTACGATGGGCGCGGTCTTTGCGATTCCCGCCACGCTTCTTTCAAAAAGATTTTCCGCTCTAAAAAAATACGCTTTTCAGATTGCAATTGCAGTCGTTGGCGGACTTTTGGGATTTTTTTCCAAGTCAGAAGGCTTTGGGGACGATGTCTATTCTGAGCTTTACTATTTTGGAATCGGCTTGGCCGTGATTGCTGCCTCCCTTTTTCTTTTCATCCCGAAGGAAAATCCACGCGCTTATTTTGCCCTTGTGTTCAAGCACTTCCTTTTCTGCGCTCTCATGTCCCTTGTGGTTTGGGGAGGACTTTGCCTTCTTGTGTATGCCGTGCAGAATTTGATTCTGGGCACAAGTGAAAATGAAATTTACACGTGCTGCCTTGCGTTCAGTTTCTTTATTTTCGCGATAAATTCATTTGTCTTCCATCTTTTTTACAGGCGGAACGAAGAATCTTCCGGCAAGGCTTTCAAAATCATTGTGCTCTACATAATGCTTCCGGTTTTTGCAGTCCTTCTTTTGATTCTGTACGCGTATCTTCTGAAGGCGCTTGTCTTGATGGAACTTCCAAACGGACAAATCAACTGGTTCGTTTCGGTGGCGTCGTGCGTCTACATAGTCTTCTTTTTCATTCTCCGTGAGTATGACGATTTGCCCGCCGTCCGCTTCTTCTACAGATTCGGTGCGTTCGCATTTCTTCCGCTCATTTGCGTTCAGATTTACGCGTACGCTGTCAGGGTGGGCGCGTACGGATTCACGGGCTACCGCTATTCGAGCCTGATCTTCATCGTTTTTTCCGTTTTGACGATTCTTTCGACCTTCTTCAAAAAAGGAAAATTCACGAAATATTCGCTTTTGCTTCTTTCTGCCCTGATACTTTTTGATTCTGTGACTCCGTTCAACCTAATAAACATGGCTTACAAAAGCCAGTACGGCCGGATGATGAATGTCCTAAAAAAATACGAGCTGTTCGACTTCCAGAACGACCGCTTTGAATCCTACGACAGTGCCGCCCTTGAACGCTCAATCACCGACGAGGACAGGGAGACTTTGTACTCAAGCTATTGGTACATACGTTTTACGAGCCAGATTTCAGAGCCGGAATGGTTTTTCAAGGAAGTGACGACTTCAAACGGAAAGCAAAAAGAGGAGCTTTCTTTTGAGGAGCTTTTTGGAATCAAGCAGAATCGCGAGGATGAAAGCATAAAGCATTTCCATATTAGTGGCGGCGGTGATAAAGATACTATAGACATCTCTGGCTTCAGGCAGATGAACGGGATTTACAAGTACGGCAATTCCCATGGCAAAAATGAAGAAACTGGAAAGTGGGAGACATACGCACACAAAATCAAAGAAATCTCCGTTCCGACTCAAAACGGCGACTACGACCTTACGGAATTTTTCCTTTCGCTTGTTTCCGACGACCATCAGGAAGAGAATCAGGCTAAAAACGGCCTGTGGTACACCCCGGACGAAAAAACGGCCTTTTACTTTACGAACTTGGATTTTCAGTACAACGAAGACCGCGCCTCGTTCAGGGACTACGATTTTTCTGCGTGGGTCTTTTATAGATAGCGGAAGAGGGGGCGGAGTCGATGAGCGTTCGTCTTCGCTCGAAAAATGTTTATGCCGCATAAAGTCCTTTCTGGAAACCAACAAAAATTTTGTTTATTTCGCCAAGACTACCAAGTTCTGCTTTAGCGTCATTTATCGTACCATACAGATTCTCTTTTTTCAAAGTTGCAAAGAATGATTCCATCCTTGCATTGTCGTAGCATTTTCCGACATCGCTCATGCTCTGAACTGCATGATGTTTTCCAATCACATGATATTTTTTCCTGTTATCAAAGATGAACCAGTGTATGCTTCTTACTTCCTGCTATGAAAATTCTTTAAATCTTGCAAAAGAAAAAGGACTTAAGACAATTGCTTTTCCTCTGATTTCTGCC
>CAMHLH010000181.1 GCA_946185925.1 uncultured Treponema sp. | reverse complement strand
AGAGAATCGCCCTTGCGATTCTCTGCGACGCTGCCGCCAACCAGCAATGCGTTAGCCACAATAAGGCCCTTTGCAAACAGTGCGAGAGAATCGCCCTTGCGATTCTCTGCGACGCTGCATCCAACCAGCAATGCTTTAGCCACACAAAGGACCTCGGCAGCGTACTAGTCCGTGTAGAGGGTGTAGTCGCTGGAGCTTGTGCCGCTGGAGGAGTTTGTGACTTCGGTCAATGTGCCGTCTTCATTTTCCTCGCAGGTTGTGATTGTGAATGTGCCGGAACCATCGGATGCGATATCCCCTTTGAGAGTGATGAGAATGTAGCCGGCTTCCTCATCTTCCGTGGTTTCTACAGTCTGTTCAGTAGCGGCATAGCTGCCGCTTGCATAATCGACGGCGGCAACAGTGTGGCTTCCAGTCTCGGCCTGGGTGAAATGCACGGCGTAGGTGTTCAAGTCTGTCGCATAGGACGTCTTGCTGAAGGTCAAAAGCTCGGTCTCGCCGTCGTCGGCAAGGACGACATCATCGGTCAAAACGTTCCATGCGGAAATCTGGTACTTGTACTTTTCGTCCGCGTAGTTGTTGCCGTACTTTATGTTCTTGTACGCAGCCACGCCGTCTTTACCGAAAGCGTACGAAAGGGAGATTGACTTTCCAGAAACCTGATAGATGTAGGTGTTCCCGATGATGTTCTCGATGCCGGAATAAACGCGGGCAAGGACGCTGGTGGACTCTTTGGGAGTCGTGCCCTCGTAGTAGGTGGCGGTCACGGTAGGAGTGTCATCGCCAGATGAAAAATCATAGGTGATGTCCTCGCTGCCGAAATTGGTGCCTTCCACATCCGCCACGCCGTTCGACACTTTCAGCGTGATTGTTCCATCATCGTTCTCCACCTTCTCGTAGTCCCAAGTGACACCTGCGACGCGGTTTCCGAATTTCGTCTGCTCGTACTTGATTTTGTTCCCGTCAAAAATCGTGTAGTAGCGGAAAATCGCCTTTCCACTGACGCCCGTGCCGAAGCGAACGCCGACAATTGACGAAAGAGCGTCGACTTCATTTTTCTGTCCGCCCGCGAGAACTTCCACATCGTCTTCGTCCTCCTCGTCGGAGCAGGAAGCGAAAGAGGCGGCCAAGCCAAGCATCAAAGCGGCTGCGGTGAATTTGAAAAACTTTTTCATGAATTGAACTCCTTGTGCGGGACGCATTGTTTTTGCGCCCCTGTTTTTTTGTTAGCAGAGTCTAACAATCATCTTTCTTCATTTTCAAGGATTTTGTTGCAGAAGATTTGCAATAGGAGTTTTTTGATTTGCAACAACAGAACGTCTCACCAGTCGAATTTCGCCCCAAGATAGAACATGATTCCGTCCCCGCTCCCGAACGACTCCTCCATGTTCTGACCGATGTCGCTTTTGACGAACGAGAAGCTGTTCAGCAGATTCTTCACTCCGATGTACAAAGTCAGGCGGTTGTCGAAGAGGTGCTGGTCGATTCTGGCGTTCACCTTCAAATAGTCGGAAGTCGTTGTCGCCCCAGTGCCGGAATAGTCGTAGCCGCTCCTGCTCCTAGGCGCGTACCAGAAAGCGTTCAGGTTCACGTCCGTGTTCGTCCTTGCGATTGTGTATGTGACGGAGCCTTTTATCTGGTGGGGGATTTTCCCGGGGATTTTCTCGAAGCCGCCGTCGACAATCTGCCGCATGAAGAGGAAGTTGTAGGAGAGGAATGAATCCCATGAGCCCTTCTTGTACTCGGCCTTCAAGTTCGCGCCCGTGGAGATGACGTTCCCGAAATTCTCGTAGTTCCGCCCGCCCCAGCTTCCGTCGTCCTCGTACCAGTCCACAGCGTCTATCATGTCGCGAAGGTAGGTGAAATAGCCGCCGAAAGACGCGGAGAAGCCGTCGAACGCCTTCCAGTCCGCGCCCGCGTTCACGGAATAGGACGTCTCTGCCTTCAGGTCGGGATTGCCCTTCCCCTTGTAGTGGGCGTTGTATTTCTGCGTGAGTGTCGGCATCTTGAAGCCCGAACCGCCCGATACCTTGAACGCCCATTCGTCGTTCAGCTCGTACCTCGCGCTCAGTTTGGGGGAGAAATTGAAGACGAAATCCTCGTCGTGTCCGCTGTCGACAGGAATGTAGAAGAAGGCCCTGGCCCCCGGAACGACCACGAGATTCCCCACGGACACGGAGTCCTGGGCGAAGAGGCTCGCGTTCATCGACTCGAAGCTTTCCTCGGCCTCTGAATCGGCGTCCTCGTCCTCGTACGTGGAATATTGGAAGTTCACGCCAGCCATGAGCTGCTGGCTGTCGGTGATGAACGACTTGTAAAGCGTCTCGCTTTCGAAATCGACAAACACTTTGGAAGACTCATCCTCCCATGTGCCCGAGAAATTCTGGTTGTGGCTTCCGCTCTCGTACCTTCTCGCCGAAACGTAGCCTGAAAGGGAGCGTCCGCCATCCATGTTCCACTCGCCCTTCAAAAGGGAGTTCAGGGTCTTCGTGAAAGGCTGGTAGTAGCCGTCGTCGTGCTGCGTTGAAGAAACGTCCTTCGACTCCCCCTCGGAATAATCCGCGCCTATGGAGAATTTTACGATGTCGTCGTGGTTGTAGCCGATTTTTCCGCCAGCCGCCCAAGTCTTTTCCTTTGGAACGTTGTAGGAGTCGTATGGATACTGCTTCCCGCTTATTGGATTTGTGAAGACCGCCTCGTCGTAGTCGCCCCTCTTGTAGTCGTAGCTGGCGTTTCCCTCCGCGGAGAATTCGCCATAGTTCACCGCCACGTTCCCGCTTCCGAAAAAGGACTTGTCCGTCCGACCCTCCGCGCCCACGCTTCCCGAGAAGATTTTCGACCGGTCGCCCTTCTTCGTGATTATGTTTACGACCCCGGCAATAGCGTCCGCCCCCCAGATGGCAGACGACGAGCCTTCTATGACCTCGATGTGGTCGATGTTGTCCACGGAGATGTACGAGTACACGGAGGAGCTTCCGCCCGTGGAGACAGGCACCCCGTCCACGAGGATTTTCACGTACTCGTCGGTGAACCCGTTCATCTGCAGCGGCTCGGAATTTCCGACCGACTTTCCGATGAAGCTCAAGCCCGGAACCGCATTCAGCACCTCGTCCAGCGTGTGCGCGCCCGACTGTCCAATCATCTCCGCCGTGACTAGATGGACGTTCTCGGTCGTCTTCGAAATGTCCTCGTCGATTTTCGACGCGCTCACCATTATCACATCGTCGCTTCCGTCCGTCTCCTCTGAAAAGAGCGGAAGAAACGAAGCCGAAAGCGCAAAAAGCGCGATACTTTTTCTAATCATGTCTCAACCTCTCGGCAAAGACTATAAATTCGCCCTTTAATTAGCAATGGCTAACACCAAAAAGAGGAGACAAGTGCGAATTTTTTGCACTTGGCTCTTTGCCGAGATTCAAACGGAACAATCGTCTGCCGGTTGGATTCGTCACACTTTGAAGCTGTCGACGTGCTCTCCTATGTCGCTTATCGAGTGCTTCATCAGTCCGGCAATCTCGGAGAGCGCGGAGCCGGCGCCTGTGACTCTTTCCGCGCTGTCGCCCATCTCCTGCATGCTCTGCTTGATTGTGTCGGTCTCCCTCTGCAGGGTGCCGACATCGGAGATAATCCGCTGGCTGTTCCGGGTCATGTCGTTCGACGCGTTCTGGACCTGGCGCGTGCTGTCGTTCATCTTCGAGAGGGCGTCCGTAATCTGGGAAGAACCTTCACTCTGCTCCCGCATCGCCGACTCAATCTGGTGAACGAGACCGTCCGTGCGCTTGATTTCGGAAGCGAGCGAGGTGTAGCCTTCCACGCCGCGCTGGGTGGCATCGACTACAGAGTTGATTGTGCTCTGGATTTGGGTGAGCTGCTGCCCGATTGTGGCTGACTGTGAACTTGAAGTCTCGCTGAGTTTCCGGATTTCATCGGCGACAACGGCGAATCCCTTTCCGGCATCGCCCGCGTGCGCCGCCTCGATGGCTGCGTTCATGGCGAGGAGGTTCGTCTGCTCAGCGATGGACGCAATCACGGCGTTCGCCTCGCTCAAAAGCTGCGACTGGGTCTCGATTTCCGCAATCTGCCTCTGCAGCTCCTCCTGTGTCTTCGCTCCGTTCTCCGCATCCTCGGCAAGGTGCGCGAACGCCGACGCCATCTTGTCCACGGAGCGGTTCACCTCGTTGATGTTGCCCACCATCTCCTCGACCGCGCTAGAAGCCCCCGCCACACTCTGGGTCTGCTCGCTGACGAGCTTCTCAAGGCTTTCGATGTTCCCAAGGATGTTGTCCACGCTGGAACTCGTCTGCTCCACGCACGAAATCTGGCTTCTGAGGTTTCCGTCCAGGTTCGTGATGCCGCCCGCAATCTGCTCGATTGCCGCCATCGCGTCCACTGTGGTGCTGTCCAGGCGGCTGCCCGCCATGCTCAGGGCAGACTTCGACTCCTTCATGCTGCCGATGATTTCCTGCAACTTTTCGCTGTAGAGGTTGAAGCTTGCGGCGACCTCCCCGATTTCGTTCTTGTCGTGGATTTTGAGCCGCCTCGTCAAATCTCCGTGCCCCTCCGCGATTTCCTGGGCGTTATCTCCGATGTCATTCGCGATGAAGATGAGCGACTGGAGATTCTTCTTCGCAAAGAAGGCGCTCGAAACAGCGAACAACAGCCCCACGAGAATGCAGAGGATGCCTGATTGGGTCATTGTCCGGGTGAAAGCAGCGTTCACGGTGCTCTTCGGACAGCAGACGACGATTTCATAGCCTGTTTTTTCGTTGATTATGGACTTCGTGTAATAGACCTTGTTGTCCATCACGACCTTGCCCTCGGTCAAGTCAGTCTTGACGTAGTCGGCAAGCTCGGGAATGTCCAGGTCGTTGATGTTCTTGGAAGCCGCGCTCCTGCTTCCAGTGTCGGCGAGTATGTAGCCGTCGCCCTGCAGCATCACCACGGAGGAGCCCTCCCCGAAATCGAGGGTCGAAAGGATGCTCGTGAGTTTTTCCAGCGAGATGTCGACGCCCGCGTTTCCTATGAAGTTTCCGTCGGAATCCTTGACACTGCAGACGATGCTCACGACAAAGACTCCGTTTGTGGTCTGGTACGCGGACGTGATTACAGGTTTTCCGTTGCCGCCAGAAGATTCTCCATACCAGCCGCGCTTTCTCGGGTCGTAGCCGCCCGATTTCGAGTGCGAGAGGTTCGTTGCGTATCCGCCCCACTTTGTTCCGAAGAAGACTTCCGATATGTCCGGGTCGCTCTGTGCCAGTTCCTGCGCGAAAGAGCGGATTTCAAGCTCCGTGGGGCTCTTCTCGTAGCCGGAAATCTGCACGGTTCCGGTCTCGTTCACGAACGAGTGAATCGTGTCGTCGGCCGACTTCACCGGAGCAGAATTGCAGAAGAGCTTGACGGAAGACTCTTTTGAAGCGAAAAAAATGTCGATGGAGTTTGAAAAATCCTTCAGGAGGTTGCCCGCCGAGGAGTAGAAA
>CAMHLH010000180.1 GCA_946185925.1 uncultured Treponema sp. | reverse complement strand
TGCCAGGGAGCAATTTAGGCCTAGTCGTTTGCTTTGTGGATGCAACTGGGCGCGCAAAAAAATCGGCTTTCCGAATTGAAGTTGGAAAGTCGATTTTTTTTCAATATTCTCTTCCTATTTTGCGTCGATTGCGACAGTGGACGAGATGGAGGGAGAAGCCGCGATGGGAACCGGCTCTGAATTGGAAGGTGTGTATGGGACGCTGCCGGAATTTCCTGAGACAAGGCGGAGTCCGAGGCAGTCGAATTTCTGGTGCGGATTTCTGACGTAGAAGTCCGATATCTTGCAGAAACGCTCGTCGTAGCTCCACGAGCCGCCCTTTGCGATTCGGGACGACGAGTCGCGCTTGGAAAAGTCGAAGCACCATTCCCAGACGTTGCCCGTCATGTCATAGATGCCGAGGGAGTTGGCGTTCTTCTTGGCCGACACGGAAGTCTTCCTGGCGTTCCTCTTGTACCAGGCAATCTCAGAAATCTTGTCCTTGTCGCTTCCACTGTAGGCGAATTCCTCGTGCGAGTTTCCGCCGTGGGCCGCATAAATCCACTCTTCCTCGGTCGGAAGGCGGAAGCCGTCGCCCGGGACAACCTCTATTTCGCCTGCAAGGTGGTTCCCCGAATGCGGCACATAGTTCCAGGAGGCCCAGTCGGTCGAGCCGTCCACGGAATAGACCGGGGTCCTTCCGCAAATCTCGCTCAGCCTGTTGCAGAAGACAATCGCGTCGTTCCAGCTGACAGTCTCCACAGGCTGCTCAAGGTTCTTGAAGCCGCTTGGATTTCTCCTCATCACGTCCTTGTAGAGCTTCTGCGTCACTTCAGTCTTCTCGATTTCAAACGAGCCTATCGAGCCGTCGCCCGCCACGTCCACCATCATCTCGGAAGCGATTATTCTCGCCTCCTCCTCGTCTATCACATGGTTCTCTTCCCTGTAAGTCTCATACGGATTCTCGAACCTCACAGAAGAGAGTGAGAAAGGCTTGGACAAAAGGGGCTTCGTCCATTCCCTGCTGTAGGCAGAAACACGCTCCGGCGCACCGTACCTCAACGAAAGCCCGGTCGGAGAGTAGACAATCTCCCCTTTCGCGACGGCCTCGTCGATGAGCGCGAACTTGTCGCCTTCGATTCCGTCGAAGATGACATCGCTAGTTCCGACGATTTTGTTTCCACTGGAGAAGAAAGTGTGGCCACTCCTGTCCTTCACCTCGAAATTCAAGTCGAGGAAGTCGCAGCCGTTCACTTTCGCTATTGAAGCCGTCTTGTTCCCGATGAAGGAGACGAGGCATGAACCGTCGGATTCCGGGCTTTGGGAATCCGCATGCACCGATTCCTCCGGCCAGTTCCGTGGAATGTCGGTCCAATCAGGCTTTCTCGCCACGCGGAGACCCGCTTTCACTATCGAAAGTATTTCCATGTATTTGAGGGTGAAATCGGAAGTTACGGAGACCGAGTATTTTGAAGTCTCCCGCTCCACTTCCTGAAAAATCGTCTTGGTCGTCTCTCCGTTGTATTCCTCCGGGTCGACTGAAACTGTGAATGGAATCTTCACAGTCTCCTTGCTTGAATATTTCCTCAAACGGGAGAACGAAATCTTCTTTGGGCAATTCGACGACCAGTAGCTCTCAAAATCCTTCAGAACAGACAGCCAGGCGTCGTGCAGATTCTCTTCTGGAACCTCGTCCAAGCCAGGCTTTCCAGACATCAAGGATTCGGCAATCTCATTGTACCGCTCGTAATATGAACGAGAAGAGAGAGTCGGATTCGCGGCTACAGAATCCCAGCAAGAGCCGAGTTCGGAAACCCAGCCGTCCGAAAAGGCAAAAAAGGACGATGCGAAAAACACCGCCCCCAAAACACATTTTCTCATTTCTATCCCCAATTTTTAATAAAACTGATTCCGATTTTATACGAAAGAAAACAGTTCGGGAACAGAAGCCACTGCTGAAAGTAAAAAAACGACTAGCAGAGGAAATATGTCTTCATCTCGCCCTTGCCCTTCACCTGAATTGTCACGCCGTCGCTGTACTCGAAGAAATCCTTTGTCTGCTCGTAGGTGCTCTCGGTAACGTGGATTTTCATCGGCTCGCCGGTGCTTTCCATGCGGCTCGCCACGTTCACGGTGTCGCCCCAGATGTCATAGATGAATTTCGATTTTCCGATGACTCCGGCGACAAGGTTTCCAGTGTTTATTCCAAGGCGAATCATCACGTTCACGGAATTTTCCTTGTCGAACGCCTTCACGTCCTCCATAAGCCCCTTCGCGAATTTCACCATTTTAACGGCTCCGTCGTTGTCGGCATTCTCCGTCAATCCAACGGCCGCCATGTACGCGTCTCCGATTGTCTTGATTTTTTCGATGCCCTCGCGCTTCGCCCTGTCGTCGAATTTGGAAATCATCTTGTTGAGCAGAGTGACCACCTCTTCCGCCGACATCGTTCCGCTCATCCTGGTGAATCCCACGATGTCTGTGAAGAGAACAGTCACATTCGGGTACTTGTTCGCGATTGTCTTGTTCGGACTTTCCGTAAGCTCCCGCGCGACCGTTTTAGGAAGGATGTTCAAAAGCAGGCTCTCGGATTTCTCCTTCTCCTTCTTCAACTCCCTCGTGCGCTCTTCGACTTTCTCCTCAAGCACGATTTGATAGCGGCGCATTGAGTAGATTTTCCACGCGATGAAGAAAAGGACGGAAAAGGCTATTAAAATCCAGAACCACGCCATCTGCCAGATGTAAGGCTCCTTAACGATTGTGACGGGAAGCTCAAGCTCGCTCTGGAAGCCGTCGCTGTTCTGGGCGGCCACGGAAAATTTGTAAGTTCCCGGCTTCAAATTCGTGTATGAGACTGCCCTGAGCGGAGACCAGTCGGAATATTCCTGCTCAAAGTCGGAGAGTTTGTATCGGAAGAGCATGCTGTCCGACGAAATGAAGCTCAAGCCAGTGAACTTTATGCTTAATCGCTTCGCCGACGGAGACAAAACGATTTTCTCTCCGTGGTAGTCGAATTTGGAATTGTCTACCACATAATCCTGAATTTCTATTCTTGGAGGAACGCTGTTGACGCTCACATTGCTGGAGTCGTAAATCGCAAAACCGTCCGTCAAAGTGAACCAGACCCGCCCCTTCGAGTCCATGGCGGAAAGTGACGTGGAAGTGACTCCGCTCGTTATCAATCCGTCAGAGTCTCCGTAGTACCTCACAGACACCTTCTTCTTTTTGCCGGACACCACTTCGTCCATCTCGGAAATCGGAGTCGAAAAGATGCCCTTGTTGCTGGTCATCCAGACTTCTCCGTTGTTGTCGCAAATCATCTGGAACACGCTGTCAGTCCCGAATCCGTTCGCGGAGTTGAAGTTCACGAAGCTGTCGCTCTCGGCATCGTACTTTGAAAGGCCAGTGCCTGTCGCAATCCAGACGCTTCCGTTGTTCTCCAAAATTTTGAATATGACGTTCCCGGAAAGCCCCTCTTCGGTCGTGTAGTGCCTCACAATCTTCTCGTTCTCCATCACGAATACGCCGCCGCCGTTCGTCCCGACCCAGACGCGGCCGGCACCGTCCTCGTACAGCCACATTATGTAGTGGTTGGAGAAGCCGTCCTTCCTCGTCAATGTCGAAATGCTTCCGTCCTCGTGGTGGATTATGCTCAGCCCGATTGGAGTTCCGACATAGTAGTCGCCGTTCGAGATTTTTATGGAGACTCGGCACTTGATTGTCGCAAGCCCGTCGTCCACCGTCCAGATTTTCACATCGCCGTCGCTCTTCACCCGAATCTGCGGCATTTCGGAATACGACGCAATGAGAAGCTCCCCGTCCTTTGTCATGCCGACATTCCTGATTCTGATGTTTGAGCAGAGCTTCGTTATCTCGTTCTCGACAAATTCGTTGTCTTTGTAGCAGTAGAGCCCGCTGTCGGTCGCAAGCCACGTCACGTCCCTGTTTTTGTCCTCGCAGATTGCGTTCACGCTGCTCTTCATCCCAACCGTGCGGAATTTTCCCTTGCTGAATTTCTGCAGGCCGCCCCTGTTGAGCGCAACCCAGACGTTCCCTTCCCGGTCCTCCAAAATCCTTGTGATTCCATTGTCGGAAAGCCCGTTGAACGAATCGTAGTATGTGAAAGAATTTCCGTGCATCACCGTGATTCCAGAATCGCTTCCGAACCAGAAATTCCCTGCCGAGTCCTGCATGATGGCGTTCACTATCGTGGAATCAAGCCCCTCGTGGTGGACATCGTAGACAGTCTCCTCCCCGTCCTTTATTTTGACAACGAAATTGGGAGAGACACCGAACCAGAGCCCACCGTCCCTGTCCTCGTACAGCTCGAAGACAGCGGGATTCTCGAAAGACTTCATGCCGGAAAAACGCTCAAGCCTTCCGTTCTCGTAGATGAAATTGTCGCCAGCGAGGCCAGTTATGACCCAGACACGTTTTTTTGAATCGCAGAAGAGCTTTGACACCAGAATTTTCTCCTGCCCAAGCTCCTTCAATCCATTCGGCACCGAAACGCTTCCATCAGGATGCAAAACGCAAAGGCCGGACGAAGTTCCAACCCAAATGTTCCCCTCGGAATCCTCGCACAATGCGTTTATTTTGTTGTTGGGAAGCCCGTTCTCCATGGTGAATTTTCTTATGCCGCCTTTAGTGTCGATGCGGGTGACTCCTTCGTCGTTGTGGCCGACCCAGATGTTTTCGGAAGAATCCTGAATTATCGAGCGGGCGGAAGCGAAATCGTATTTCTCGTCGATTGTCCGGTTGTACACGTTGAAGTCCACTCCGTCGAACCTGACGAGCCCATCGTAGCTTCCAATCCACATGTAGCCCTTTTTGTCCTGAACCAAAGTCGTGACTGTCATTCCCGGAAGCCCGTCCTTGGTCGTCCATATTTTCCGAACGAATCCGTCCAGGAAAGACTGGTCCGTCTTTTTCCTCACGACAACGGCATCCGGCTGCTGGCAGAAGAGATTTCCGATGAAAAGGCACGAAAGAGCGATTTTTAAAATTGAAGTTTTATTGATTCGAAGGCGCATCGATTTTTTCCTATTTTTAAGGAAATTGTAACACAACATTCCGCAGAAAAAAATGCGATGTACAGCACTTATTCAAGCGGCAAATCAATTCCGAACTTGTTTTCCGCTATCCCTTATGTGGGGACATCCCGCAACGTCCCAATTAAAATTCCTGCCAATCACTCCATGAATTATTAGATAAATCATGAATTTTCATTTGTCTAAATTGACATTCTCCTGGCTCAAGTACAACTTTTCCATTGCAATAGTTTTCACGAACATATTCATAAATATCAACATCATCAGGAATTTCAAATGAAAAAGTTTCATCAACAGTTTCTTCTATGGTTACTTCATATCTTTTCATAAGAAAACTATTGATCGAAAATAAGACTGGATCAAGATACTTTTCTGTAATGTCCTGGAGTTACAAATTCTATAAACCCCTTATCTCGTAAATATTGTAGTTGTTGTCGAATTTTATCTTTCACAAAATTATTCTCAGGATG
>CAMHLH010000179.1 GCA_946185925.1 uncultured Treponema sp. | reverse complement strand
CAGAGTCTTTCGGTGTCGTTCAGTTTCCGCAGGTCATGCTCATGGTCGGAAAAAATTTTTCGGCAGAAGAAGAGGACAAAGCAAAGACCTTGAACGTTGCCGGTATTTTCAAAGCCGTTGAATCGGATGGAGAGTACGGCGACTATTCCGAGCTTGCTGCGATACTTTCAAATTTGTCAGAAAAGCTCGGAAACAATACGCAACCGGCCCTACAGTTGAAAAACGAGCCAGAGTTGAACAACAATCAGGCAGAAATCAAGGTCAAGGAAGAGGAAGAGGAGGAAGAAACGAACATCAATCTTCCATGCTCTTTCGTTTTTACCAATCCGATAACACTTGCCCTTGTATACGGTACAGCCCGCAACTATAACGGAAAAACACTGGAATTCACACCGGACATTCCGGATTTCACAAAGACACTTTCAGAAGGAACGTCAATAAACATGGCCTCGCTAAGAGTCACAAGAGATGAAAATGAAGCATCGTCGGATTCGATAAAGGCTGTCACGGCAAGCATCATCTCAAATGATTCTGAAAAGCTCGTCGTAAAAATCACAGCATGAACATGAAGAACAAAAATGCAAAATTCTTTTGCGAAAGCTGCGGCTCAGAAGTTCCAGGAAATTCAAAATTCTGCCCCACTTGTGGACGTTTTTTCGCATCGGTAAGATGCCCAGTCTGCGGAGAGACAGGTTCGAACGACAAATTCAAGAACGGCTGCCCAAAATGCGGCTATTCTGTGTCTGGACAAAAAAACAGGAAATTCAAAGGAAAAAACAAAAAACGGCTCTCCAGGCGCGCAAGAAGAAAGTTGGCCGCCGCAATCGACGCAAAAAACGGCTGGGTCGACGGTTCTCTGCCAGCGTGGTCTTATTTTCTCATCTTTTCCGTGCTCGCACTTTTTATCGCCGGAGTCTATTTCTATCTAAAAACAGCCCGCTGATTTTCATCGACACCCAAAAAGACAAAGAGAGCGGATGCGCATAAAAAAACACCATCGGATTTTACAGAGCTAATCCGATGGTGTTTTTTTGTTTACCCGAGATGGGGGTCGAACCCACACTCCATTGCTGGAACTAGGACCTGAACCTAGCGCGTCTGCCAATTCCGCCACCCGGGCAAATGGAATGTTGTTATTATAACAAACATTCCATTTTAATGTCAATAGTTTTACCGTCCTGCCGAGCCGACATTTATGAGAGAAAGGAACGCCTCGTTGTTGCGGGTCTTCTTCATAGTGTCGAGAATGGTCTCCGTCATCTCGACATCTTCCATCGAATTCAGGCTGTTTCGCAAGCACCAAATTCTCTGCAATTTTTCCTCGGGAAGGAGAAGCTCCTCTTTTCGGGTTCCAGTCTTCTTGATGTTGATTGCAGGGAAAATGCGCTTTTCAGCAAGCTTTCTGTCGAGGTCGATCTCGCTGTTTCCTGTACCCTTGAATTCCTCGAAAATCACTTCGTCCATTCGGCTTCCAGTGTCGATGAGGGCTGTGGAGATGATTGTGAGGGAACCGCCCTCCTCCACGTTGCGCGCGGCACCGAAGAATCGCTTCGGCTTATGCAGAGCGTTGGAATCGACACCGCCGGAAAGGACTTTTCCAGATGTAGGAACAGTCTGGTTGTATGCTCTCGCCAACCTAGTAATTGAATCGAGGAAGATTACGACGTCGCGCTTGTGCTCCACGAGTCTCTTGGCTTTCTCAAGCACCATCTCGGCGACCTGAACATGGCGTGTTGCCTGCTCGTCGAACGTCGAGGAGACGACCTCGGCCTGAATCGACCGCTCCATCTCAGTAACTTCCTCAGGGCGCTCGTCTATCAAAAGCACGATGAGGTAGACATTCGGGTTGTTCGCCGTTATGGCGTTCGCAATCTTCTGCATGAGCGTCGTTTTTCCGGCTTTTGGAGGGGCGACAATCAAAAGACGCTGGCCCTTTCCGATAGGCGCGAACAAATCAACGACGCGCGTGCTGTACTCTGTGGCGGTGGTCTCAAGCATGAGCTGGCTTTTTGGATACAGCGGAGTCAAATTTTCGAACGGAATCCTAGTCTGTGCGACCCTGGGTTCATCAAAATTGACAGTCTCGATTCTGAGGAGAGCGAAGAATCTCTCTCCCTCTTTCGGGCTTCTTGTCTGGCCGTAGATTGTGTCTCCTGTCTTCAAATTGAAAAGGCGAATCTGGCTCGGAGAAATGTAGATGTCGTCAGGACCTGGCAAATAGCTGTTCTGCGGATTCCTCAAGAATCCATAGCCGTCAGGAAGAATCTCAAGCGCGCCGGAAGCGAAAATGATTCCGCCCCTTTCGGTGTGTGAGCGAAGGATGACGTAAATCAACTCCTGCTTCTTCATCGCAGGCAAATCCTCTTCGGAACAGCCATGCTCAAGGGCAAGGTTTCTCAATTCAGACATGCTCATTTTCGTCAAGTCGTTAATCAAAAGACGAGGCTTATTTTCATCCATCGCATCCAATTCCGCCTGCTGCGCCTCAAGCTGCAACATTTCCTCGGCTTTTCTGTCGTAAAGATTCTGCCGATAGTTGTTCCGCCTGTTTCCATAACGCGGGTTGCGATTCTGCCTGTCACCGTCCTGTCTGTCCCGGCCGTTCTGCCGATTGCTTCTTGTCCACCGGCTCTGCCTCTGAGACGGATATGGGTGAAAATATGGCTGGGCATTCACTGAAGAAGCCGTTTGACCGTTGGAATACTCAGACGAAGAGGAAGTTTCTCCGCTTCCGCTTTCAGAAGGAGTTTGGCTCGCTTCCTGCTGGTTTTCGGAAGAAGGCTCTGCGTTTTCAGAAGAAGGTTGGACTGTCTCCGCAGGATGAGACTCTGAAACGACAGATTCAGCCGGCTTCGATTCCAAATCAACAACTGCGGCTTCGGGAGTTTCCTTTGCGACAGCCTTTCTTCTAGTCCTGACAACCCTTTTCGGCTTTTCCTCAGTCGGTTCCGCTTTCACAGCGTTTTCTGCCGCATTTTCAGCATTGATGGGAGCCGGTTCTTGAACTGTGTCCTGCGGCATAGCGACCTCTGAAACAGTCTCTTCTGCGTTCTCAGCTTTTTTTCGTGCAACTCGTGGCATCTTTTACCTCTTTGCTCAAATCAGAATTTGATTCTTCTGTCTGAATCTTTGTAATACTCTTTGCGGAGCTCTTTTATCTGGTCATCCGCCATGTAATCATCGAACGGCATCATCCTGTCTATCACTCCGTTCGGCGTGATTTCGATGATTCTGTTCGCTATAGTCTGGATGAATTCGTGGTCGTGGCTTGTGAACAAGATTACGCCAGGGAAACTGACGAGAGCCTGGTTCAGCGATTCAATCGCCTCCAAGTCGAGGTGATTGGTCGGGTCGTCAAGAATCAGGACATTGGCGTTGGTGAGCATCATTTTCGAAAGCATGCAGCGGACTTTCTCGCCTCCGGACAAGACTTTCACCTTTTTGAGCGACTCGTCGCCGGAGAAAAGCATCCTTCCGAGGAATCCGCGGACATAGGCGTCGTCCTGCTCTTTCGAATACTGCTTGAGCCAATCCGTGATGTTCATGTCGTTGTCGAAGTACTTGTTGTTGTCACGGGCGATGTAGGTGAAGCTCGTCGTCTGTCCCCAGAAGAACTCCCCGGATTCAGGCTTTGTCTCCCCAGCGATGATGTCGAACAATGAAGAAATCGTGTTGTGCTCCACCCCGACGAACGCGATTTTGTCAGTCCTGTTGACCTTGAGGTCGAAATCCTTGAGAAGCTGAACTCCGTCCTCGTCCTTCGAATTGAGTTTTTTGCAGTCGAGGACGTTGTTTCCGATTGTCCTGTCGATTGCGAAGTGCACATACGGGAATTTTCTGCTCGTGACAGGCAAATCGTCGAGTTCCAACTTGTCCAAAATCTTCTTCCTTGAAGTCGCCTGCTTTGATTTTGCGGCATTCGAAGCGAATCTTTGGATGAATTCCTTGAGGTCCTTAGCCTTCTCTTCGTTCTTCTTCTTCTGGTCTTTCGCCTGTTTCTGCAGAATCTGGCTCATCTGGTACCAGAAATCGTAGTTTCCGGCGAACTGGGTGATTTTTCCAAAGTCGATGTCGCAAGTCACGGTGCAGACAGTGTTCAAGAAGTGGCGGTCGTGCGAGACGACGATGACAGTGTTCGGAAAGTCGAGGAGGAAGTCCTCAAGCCAGTTGATGGACTCCAAATCAAGACCGTTCGTAGGCTCGTCGAGAAGGAGGATGTCCGGGTTTCCGTACAAGGCCCTCGCAAGCAGAACGCGGACTTTCTGAGACTCGTCGAGTGCGCTCATCATCGTGTCGTGGAATTTCTCCTCCAAGCCCAAGCCCGAAAGCATCTGCTCGATTGTGTTCTCCGACTCGTAGCCGCCGAGGTCGCCGTATTCGGCCTCAAGCTCAGAAGAGCGGATTCCGTCCTCTTCCGTAAAATCCTCTTTTGCGTAGATAGCGTCGCGCTCTTTTGAAACCTCGTAGAGTTTCGGATACCCCTGAAGAACAGTGTCCTTCACGCTGAATTCGTCAAACGCGAAGTGGTTCTGGCTCAAGACCGCCATGCGCTCGCCAGGCGTCATGAAAATGTCGCCCGTGTCGTGCTCGATTTCGCCGGAAAGAACTTTGAGGAATGTTGATTTTCCAGCTCCGTTCGCTCCGATGATTCCGTAACAGTTTCCCGCGGTGAATTTCAAATTCACGTCTTTGAAAAGCGGTTTTTCACTAAAATGAAGTGACACATCAGATACTGTAATCATTTTTTTCTTCCTTTTTTTGTTTATTTACCTGTAAAAAAAGCCTTGATTTTAGCAAAAAGTCCTTTTTTCTCGGTTTTTCTTTTTTGATTTTTATTTCCAAGATTGCGCTGGTTCTGATTTTTTCTGGGCTGGTTCGGTTTCCCAGGATTCTTTCGGAACTCCCTTTTTCCAGGTCTTTCCTTTTTCGTCCGTTCGGTCCGCTCTTCAGCCTTTTTTGAATTTTCGCGCTTGTTTTCGCTTGAATTCTGGCCGTCAGACTTCTTTCCCCGGCGTTTCTTGTTTCTGGATTTTCCATCAGAAACTGTGCCGCCATTTTTTTCCAAATCGGTTCCAGATGCGTATTTTTCCTTGTAAAGCTTCATGCGCTCTTCGAACGACATATTTGCCATCTTGGCGATTTCTTCGTCCGAAATCTTTGAATCGGCTGTCCTCGCGTTTTTCTCGGCGCGCTCTCTCCTTCCAGCCCTGCCAGAGCGGTTTCTGTGTTCCGAGCGCCGCTCTCGTCGGCCGCCATTGTCGGAGCCGTCGCCGTCCTCGCGCCAGTCCCCGGTTTTTATCCACATTTCCCTCGACTTGTCCTCGGCGAAATCCTCCTCGACCGCGACAACAAACGGAATCTTCTTTTCTATATAACTTTCGATTCCCATCAAGTTGAAAGAATCCTCGGTGGCGTCGGTGCAGAACGAATAGGCCTTTCCGGTTTTTCCTGCACGTGCCGTTCTTCCGATTCTGTGGACGTAGTTCTCGGCCTCGTTCGGCAAAT
>CAMHLH010000178.1 GCA_946185925.1 uncultured Treponema sp. | reverse complement strand
CCTGCAAAAAATCCTTGTGGTAAATCAAATCGCCGCTGCCGCTCACCAAAAAGATAAACGCCTCGCCGTAATCAAGGCTGTCTATGCAGGAGCGGATAGAAAGATTGCTGATTTCAATTCCAGTAACGCCCGCGAAAGCCTTGTTTTTGTAAAGCGGCTCAAAATATGAAACCGAAAAATTTTGCTGCTCGATATTGAAATTGTTGTATGGTCCTATCCACTGCGGGAATGTGTTTTCTTTTGCAGCATAATACCACGGAATGAACTTCTTTCCGACCTTTTTTCCGCTCTTCACGTCAAAAGAACCGTCGATAAAATCCGCCTGGAACTCAACCGCCCTATAAGTTGCTTGTGCGTTCATAATGTTCAGCATGAACAAGCATTTTGACTTGTCCGTCTTCTCAAAATCAGGACACAGATAAAAAGACTTCACAAACGGTTGGTCGCCGAGCGTGAGAACTGCGCGCTCTTTCACCTTGTCATAAAAATCGTCGTCATTCACATCGCTTTTTTCGATAAAATCTTTCATGTTCTTCACGTTCTTCGATAGCTGGTAGAAAGCGTTGTTCAATTCAGAAACCTTGCTGCCCAAAATATAGTGCATGGAAGTCGTGGCGTGCTGCATTATGGCAGAGTGAAGATAGAAAACGCTGGTTGCGCCGAGAGTGAGCCACAAAAAAATAATCATCAGGATATAGGATAAAGTCAGTCTTGTACGAATGGATTTCATTTAGTCTTTTTTCACTCCGTTTCCGCCTATTTCTTTCACCTGGTAGCAATAGCGCGCCGCTCTGTGATAATTCGTCTTGATGTTGTCAAAGAGGTTTATCGCCGTAAGCCCGACAGACACCGTTATCATCTTGCCATCTTCTATTTTCTTGCAGAATTCCTTGCAGATTTTGTACGCCTTTTCAATCCCCATCTCAAAAAGCACAACGAACTCATCGCCTCCCCAGCGCAGAATGACGCCGTTGTTTGAAAGCAGGGCCGACATCGTTTTCACCACCGAAAGCAATGCCTCGTCTCCGTTCAGATTGTCGTTCGCCTCTTTGAAATAATCGATGTCGAAAACCGCGATGCATTTGTATGTCGTCGTGTTGAAATAGCCGCGCTCGCCGAGTTGTTCCTTGAAATAATTGCGGTTCGCAAGTCCCGTAAGACTGTCGATGTTTTCTTTCGGCTCAAGCAGAATCTCTTTTTTGCCATGAAAAGCAGTTCGCACCGAAAACAGCACCAATAAATCAAGCGCAAAGAGAAGAATCGAGACAAGATAAAACAACTGCGACCTGTCTTTTATGTCATCTCCGTCGCTACGAATAACCAAATACCAATCCAAATTTGGAATATACTGAGAAGCAACAAATCCAGAAAATCCCTTTTTCCTGTAGGACAAACCATCTTCAATGAGATAGGCAAAACTTGAGGTTGCAATCTGTGAATAATCACTGTCAAGCAAAACCATTCCCGAAGCGTCAGTCGTGTTGATTTTGACATTGTAAGTCTTTTCAAGCTCGGCTATGAAAGAAATAATGCCCTCCAAGGCAAAAGCGGGACTTGCGACGCCCAAAAAACTGCCGTCATCGTCGTCAATGCGGAAGTTGCTGTAGAGCGAAGAATATTCTAAGCCAGACGGGCTTCTGTAGATGTTGAACGCATATTCTATTTTGCTTTGCTCGAATTGATTAAACCACAAATCATGACTATCGCCCTGAGGATTTACGATTTTGTGCATTTCGTCGTCGCGGTAATAGCGGTGAGTTTTCGCGCTGATGAGCGTTGCCTGCGAATAGCCGAATTCGTCTTTTATGCGCGAAAGATATTCTTTCATAACCTCTTCGTCGTGCTTCATCTCGCCCTCGTTCCGCAAGAAATCCAGAAGAAAAGAATCCTGCGCCATCATTCTTGAAGTGACAATTGACGCATCGAGCTTTGCGAGCAGCTTTGTGCAAATCGCATCGCAAAGGATTTTGTTCGATTCAAAAACTTTTCTCTCGACAAAGTTCTCGCTAATTTTCGTGGTGAAGAAAAAGAATATGCATAGAAAGATGAGGTTCACAAGGATGACAAGCGACGAAACAACCGTCATGGATTTTTTGAACATGGGGAAATCCTACTTTAAGCAAAAAAATGCGGCGATTCATGCCGTTTTTTCATTATACATTCAATTATAAATCAATAAAATATTCTTGCTGGAGATTTTGGAGATTTTTCAAAGACACAAAAAAGCCTCCATCAAAAAAATCTGATGGAGACTCTTCAAAAACGAAACCGGACTTTCGCATTTCCCTCACTTCGTCCTCGACCAGTCGATTTCCGGCCGGCCGTGGGACTTGAGGAATGCGCTAAAGCTTAATCTGCTCAGCAAGTTGCTGCACCTGCTCCAACGGCAAATTGGCGACTTCCGCAATATCTTCCAGCGGTAATTTATTTTTTAGAATCAGTTTCTTTGCAAAAGAAGTTCTTTCTTCCTTTCTCGTTTCTGCTTTCGCTTCTTCGGCTTTTTCACGTCCGTACTCTTCAAATGCTCTGCACACTGTACTAACCTCCTCTGTCTCATGTTTGTGAAACCGCACGCGGTCGGCAATTTCGGCGTAGTGCATTTTGTCCGCGTTGCTCTCGCGGAAATCGTGCATAAGCCAACCAATCGCATCTTCCCCGTTGTATGCTCCGTTCACATAAATCGTGTGAACGCCGTTGTCGAACGAAATTGGACTTTCGCCTTCAATCTCAATTATTTGCTTCACACGATAAATCGGCTTTCCCTTTTTGTAAATATCGTTTTCGGTTATGAAAATGATGTATGTTTCGGGCAGAGCTTCAAAATCGTCGTTCTTCTTCAGCGAGTGGGAATCAAGCATCGAAAGATTGTATCTTGCTCTTTTTTCCGACGCGCCTTTGTCCGCCCTCTGAATCTCGATGTTGTACTGTCTGCCTTCTGTGTCAACAGCCAAAATGTCCAACCGCACTGAACGCCCGAAAATGTTGTGCTTCTCTTTCTGCGTCATCGATTGCTTTACGGTCAAATCCGTTCTGTCGAGCAGAATCCGAAGAAGAAATTCTGTCAGTTTGTTGTCGCCCGAAAAGACGATTGTCATGAAATCATCGTCCATCAATCTCAATGATTGAATCCTCTCCCACATCTTCGGGTCTATCGGTTTTATCGTCCTCGGCTTCTTTTCTTTTTTGTTCTTGTTCATCTGTTGTATTCTATCATGGAATCGCTTTTCCCTCACTTCGTCCTTGACCAGTCGATTTCATGACGGCCGCATTTCTTTATGGCTCAAGAAAATGTTGTTGCTGCGCATCGGAAACAAGATTTTTCATTGCACGCTTATTGTCACCTGGTGTAGTCGATTTTGTAAGAACATAGCGAGCATCTTCAAAAAATTGGAATTTTTTGTGCTTGTTCTGAGAAATAAATTTATAGTACGTCAGAGGCTTTTCATTTTTTCAAGGATTTCAGCAATACTTTGATTTTGTCCGTCTTTCCGAGTTCCTGGTACAAGTATAACAATTTTCCTTCATCCATGATCGCTCCGAGCGAAAACGCTTTTTCCAAGTACAGCGACGCCTTTTCTGCATCGCGCTCAATGCTGTATTCGCAATAACGGTAATAATCATCATAGAAATAGTATTTTCCATTGTTGAACCAGTTGCCGAGCTGCAGGAGCCAATCTGCATTTTCTTCAGATTCTGCCGCTTTCTCGTGCCAATAAAGAGCCTTGTTCATGTCACGATAAATGTCGTTGCCTGAAGCATACTTTACACCCAAGTTCCACTTGTCCTCCGCAGTGCCGTTTTCTGCACGCTTTTCAAGGATTTCTGCGACCTTTGTTCGATTGCCGTGAGTCCTGTACAAATCAAGCAAAGCGTCTTCGTCGATTTCACCATGTTCAAACAGTATCTCTGAAATGCGTTCAGTACCTTTATCGTCCTCACCATCTTCATACAACTGCAGCAGAGATTTACAAGCGTCAACATCGCCGTTTTCTGCCGCTTTCGTATAGAAAAGAATTGCGTTATCTCTGAGGCATTTTTTCTTTGCTTCTGCTGATGAATCTCTATACCCCCACATGTCTTTTATCACGACCCCATTTGCTTTATCAATAAAATATTCCGCAATCTGTTTGTAATATGGCTTTGCAAACTCTTCATTGACGATAGCATCACTGTTACTGAACGCATTTGCAATCCAATAACACGCTTTTTCGGTATCCTGCTGAAAAACCGTTCCTTCAAGATACCACTGCGCAAGTTTTTTGCGGGCTTCGTACTGATACGAATTTTCATCATAGTCATCTTCATAGTCATCTTCATCAGCCTCTCCAGATGCCGCCACGATGTACCATTCCGCCGCAATCTCTTTGTTTCCGAGTTTCTCGCTCAAAGACGCAATATTGTACGCCGCAAAAACATCTCTATGAGCGTCTTCGTCAGAAAAGACCTTTTTCGCCTCATTGTACCAAAAAACTGCGCGCTCTTCGTTCTGCGCCACATACTCGTCAGAAGCATACATGTCGCCGAGCTTGTGCATTGCAACGGGATTTCTCTCCACTGAAAGCCGCATCAGCTCTTCACAATCAGCTTCTTCTGCCTTCTTCCACCATTCTCTGAGAGTATCGTTAATCATAAAAACTCCTTCTTGGAAAACTCGTCATTTTTATACAACTACGATACAAAAAAAAAGTATTTAGGTAAGTGGCTTCTTCATTCCTCTCACTTCGTCCTCGACCAGTCGATTTCCGGCTTACCGTGGGACTTGAGGAATGTGTTGCACCTTTTGAAGAGGGATTTGTCCGCCTGCGGGAAGAAGTATTTTTTCGCCGTCTGGTAGAGGTTCGACGGGTGGCCGGCCTTGAATACGTTCTCTCCCTTTGCTTTCACCGCTTTTTGGGCCGCGCTTCCGAGCAGGAGAAAAGCCGTGTCCTTGTTTTCCGAGAGCTTTTCGAGGACGCGAGAGGTGTAGTTCCGCCATTTGTCGATGAGCTCCGCGTGCCCTGGAACGAAAGTGAGGGACGTGTTCATCAGGAGAACGCCCTGTTCGACCCAGCCGGTGAGCGAAGAGTCCTTCGGGCTGAAACCTTCCAGTTCAAGTTCCGTGAAGATGTTGGCGAGCGACTGCTGCGGCCTGTCTTCGTTCCCGAACGCGAACGCAAGCCCGCACGCCCAATCCTTGTTCGGATAGGGGTCTTGTCCAAGAAACACTACGCTCACGCTCTCGAATGGGCAGAGCCTGAACACGCGGAAGACGTCCTCCTTTTTCGGGGTGGCTTCGGGGTTCTCTTCATAGAGCCTGTCGAGTTCGTCTAAGAAATTTTCGAATTCCGCTTTCTCAGCGTCCGTTGCATGGACGAACGCCTCTTTCCACGAAAGCGGAAGCTGCTCGAATTCTTCTTTTATTGTCATGATTTTCTCCTTTTGCGGCTGTTTCTTGCTTCCGAACTGAAGCACTTGCCTGAATTTTACCGCACTCTTTTTGAAAAAGACTGTTGAATTTAATTTTGATTTTCAATAAATTCATC
>CAMHLH010000177.1 GCA_946185925.1 uncultured Treponema sp. | reverse complement strand
GTAGCTGCCTTATCTGGATTTTCAAAAAATGCCTTCATCTGTTCTTCCTTGGCTTTTTCAAGTTTTTCCTGATACTCAGCATCATCTTGCTTCTTACCCGATAAAAGCCAGTGTGTAAAAGCCCCTGCCGCAAACCATTTCCTTTTACTTCCCATAAAAACACCTCGCTGATAAAAGCATTATAAGCCACCAAGAAGGAATGTCAAACAAGTAAGAAATAATGCGGTGGCTGAGTTTATGGTATAGCGATGTTTGCGTCGCAAGCTGGTCGCCTGAAAAAAAAGGCATCTCCAGACCGAACGCTGCTGTCCGCTGGAGATGCCCTTTTTTTTAAGAGCGTTGTTCCCTAGTACTTGAACGTCGAGCCGCCAATGAATTCGCGGATTATCGACTGCTTCGGAACATAGTCTGACGAAATCGCGTCGAACTGGGCGAGGAAGCGGAGGAGGCGGCAGGCCTCGGTGTATTCAGGCTCGCTCGGTTTGACCGCTCGCAGTGCTGGTTCTACATAGACTTTCAAAACTGGAAGCTCGTAGTCCAAGGCTGTGTTGAGAACCGCGTCCGCGTTGTTCTGGAACGGGAAGATGTGGAGCCTTTCTCCTTTCTGGACGCTTTCCCACATGCTGATTGTGCCGGCCGCGGATTTGCCCCTGAAGTTCGCGTCGCGCACGATTCTTCGTATGAGCCTGTTGTCCGATGTCGGAATCCTGTTGTGGTCGTCGAGGTTGAGCTGGGTCAACGCCGAAAGGTAAATCTTGAACTTGAATTCGCTCTTGATGAGAGGTGTGAGCTTGTCGTTCAGACCGTGGATTCCTTCCATTATGAGGATGTCGTTCTCGTGCATCGTCATTTTCTCGCCCGTGTAGAACCTTGAACCTGTGTCGAAGTTGTAGCTCGGCACGTCTATCGTCTTTCCGTCGAACAAGTCCACGAGGTTCTGGTTCAAAAGCGGAATGTCCAAGGCTTCGAGGCATTCGTAGTCGTAGTTTCCGAATTCATCCTTCGGGTTCTTGTCCCTGCCGACATAGTACGAGTCAAGGCTCAAGACGTGCGGAATGTAGCCGAGCGCCTGCAGGTGCAAGGCGATTTTCTTCGCCGACGTGGTTTTTCCAGACGACGAAGGACCCGCTATCAACACGACCTTGACGTTGCCCCTGTTGGCAATCTGCTCAGCGACTTTCGCGTAGTTCTGCGACTGGAATGTTTCAGTGATATCTATGAAGTCGTTGATTTTTCCCTTCACGATAAGCTCGTTCAGGCTGGCCGCGCTCGTGACTCCGACTCTCTTTCCCCATGCCTTGTACTGCTTGTAGATTTCGAAAATCTTCGGGTTGTCGTGGAATTCAGGAAGAGTGTCGGGCTTTCCGTATTCCGGGAACCTGAGGAGGAAGCCTTCGCCGTATGGCTTCAGCTCGAAGACTTTGAGCACGCCTGTGGAGGCGACGAGCGGCGCGAAATAGATGTCGGCGAATTCCGAGTTGTCGAGCTTGTTGACGAGGACGCGCGGCTTGCACCTGTATTCGAGCTGCTTTCTTGTCTCCGTGAGCTTTAGCTTCTCGAAAATCTCGCAGGCCTCTTCGTAGAAGACGTGCTTGGTGAAAATCGGGTGGTTCTCGCGGACCAGGTTCCTCATCTCCTTCTCAAGCTCGTAGATTTCGTATGTCGAAATCGGAGTGTCGCCGTCGAGCGTGTAGTAGTAGCCGAATCCGAGAGAGTGGCCCACGAGCAGCCTTGAAGACGGGTAGAGCTTGTTCGCCGCCGCCGCCAAAAGAAAGCAGAGGGAGCGTCTGTAGACTTCCGCGCCCATCTTGCTTTCCGCCGTAATCGCTTCGATTGTGGCGGAGACTTTTATCGGGCGGGAGAGGGAGACGACTTCTCCGTTCACGTTCAACGCTATGACTTTCGATTTGTCTATCGTGTCGCCGAAATATTCGAGTATGTCGATTCCCCTTGTCCTCACCGGTATTTCTTTTTTCGTTCCATTCGGGAAAGTGATTGTGATTTTTTCCATAATTTTTCCTCCAACTAAAAAAAACGCTTTTCGCTGAAATTTGGCGATTGCCTTTCCTTTTTATTCTATTACGGAATTTTTGAATTTTCGAACAGATTTCAATATTCCGCATTTTTTAGGCGCGTTTTCCTTCTTCTACATCATTTCGACGTATGTTTTTCCGAAACCGCCGTCTTCCGGCCGGGCGAAGTAGAAATTCTTCACGCCGGGGTAGTGCGAGAGGAAGTCCTGCACCGCCTGCTGTAGTATTCCGTTCCCCTTTCCGTGGATGACGCTGAAATTCTTGAAGTTCTGCATGACGCAGAGGTCGAGCTGCCTCTGCAGGGCCTTTATCGCGTCGTCTGCGTACATCCCCAGAAGCCTGAGCTCGAACTTCGGGGAGCTGTCCTCTTTCGTGAAAATCGCGTTCTCCCCGGACTCCTCGCCCGAAAGCTCCACCGTGTAGTCCGGTTTCGCCGTGATGTTCGGCTGGCCTAGCAACATCAAGTCCTTCTCCTTGAACGACATCCTCAAATTCCCGAGCTGCACCAGCCAGACTCCGGCCTTCTCCTGCCTGACCAGCGTGCCCCTCATCTTCGTCGCCCTCGTGAGGACTTCCGCGCCCTCCTCGAAGACCCTCGGCACGTCCGTCTTCTGCTTTTTCTGCTTTGGGGACATCGCGAGCACTTCCTCGGCAGAGTATGTGTTCTGCGCGGTCGCCAGAGCCTCCCTGTTGGAGAGCCTGCGCTTCGTCTTCTTCGTCGATTTCGACTTGGATTCCGATGACTTGATGATTTTCATGCCGTTCTCGGCGATTTCGTATTCGATTGAGTTGGATTTCCTCGCGTCCTCTTCGATTCTCTTCTCCAGCTCCTTCTTGTCCTCTTCGATTTTTTCCTTCTCAAGCTCGATGTCCTCGTATTGAAGGTTCACGTCCTCTGTCAAATCGTCGATGAAGCGTCTGACTTTCTGCGTCTTCTCCTTCGTCAGCTCTCCCTCACGGATTTCCCTGACCAAATTCTCGAGCTGGCTTCTCGTTTCGCGGAGGAATCTGGACTCGCTTCTCTGTTCCCTTTCCTTGAGTTCGTTTTCCCACTGCCGCATCTTGATTTCCTTCTGCTCGAACCTGAAAATCCTGTCCTTGAGCTCCTTCTCGGTCTGCCGGAATTCCTTCTCAAGCCTTGCGACTTCCGCGTGCTTCTCCGTGAGTCCCCTTATGAGCGTGGAGACGTCCGCCTGCTGGTTCGTCATGTACGATTTCGCCTTGTTCACGGTGGCCGATGGAAGCCCGGAGCGTTTCGCGATGTCGAGCGCGTGGCTTTCTCCCGGAACGCCCATCACGAGCCTGTAGGTCGGGGAGAGCGTGTCCGTGTCGAATTCCGCGGAGGCGTTCACGCAGAATTCGTTGGTGTAGCCGTAGTTCTTGAGGATTCCGTGGTGGGTCGTGACGAGGACGAACGATTTCTTTTCGATGAGCGCGTCCAGTGTCGCCATCGCAATCGCGCCGCCCTCCTGCGGGTCCGTTCCGCTTCCAAGCTCGTCCAAAAGCACGAGCGATTTTTCGTCCGCGTGCTTGACGGCCGCGGCGATGTTCTTCATGTGGGCGGAGAAGGTCGAGAGCGACTCGTCAATCGACTGCTCGTCCCCGATGTCGGCGAAAATCGAGTCGAAGACCGGGAGCCTCGTCCCCTCCGCCGCTGGAACCGGGAAGCCCGCCTGGTTCAGCATGGAGAAGAGGGCGAAGGTCTTTATGGTGACGGTCTTTCCGCCCGTGTTCGGACCCGTGATGATGAGGATGTTCTTTCCGGCGAGGAATTTGATGTCGATTGGGACCGCCTTTTCTCCGAGGAGCGGGTGCCGCGCCTGCAGAAGTTCCGGGGCCGTCTCCTCGTCCGTGTCCAGCGCGTAGATTCCCCTGTTCGCCGCTCCCCATCTGGCGGCGGCGTATGTGGCGTCCAGCTCTGTCATTATCTTGAGCGCCCACTTCAGCTGCTCGAAATGCGGATGAAGCTGCGCCGTCAGTTCCGTGAAAATCTTCCTCGTCTCCTGCGCGAGGTGGAATTCCTCCTGAATCAGCTCGTTGTTCTTCCTGACGACTTCCTCCGGCTCGATGAACATCGTCTGCCCTGAGCCTGAGACTTCGTGGACGATGCCCGGAACCTTGAGCCTCTGGCTTGACTTGACCGCCAAGACCTGCCTGTCCGCCTTGAAAGCCGGGACGTTCGACGAGAGCACCTGGTTCATGCTCGGATCCGACGTGTATTTTTTGAGGGCGGAGTTGATTTCCGCGTTTATGCTTGCGATTTTCTGCTTGATTTCACGGATTATCGGGATGTCCTTGAGGTTTCCGTCGTTGTCCAGGACTCTTGAAATCGCGTTCACGGTCTGCTGGAGTTCCGAGTAGGGGAGCTTCTCCGTTTTGTCGGCGAGGTTCTTCATGGCGATTTCCTTCGACGCCGTTTTTATTGAGGAGTAGATGTCCAGAGCCGACTTCGCGAAAATCATGAGCGAGTGGAGCTGGTCTTTTTCGAGCGTGGAGCCTTCCGCCTTGAGCGCTTTCAAAAACGAGGCAATCTCGTTCCACGCCTGCAGACGTATCGGGTTCTTCGACTGTATCGCCTTCTGCCACTGGCTTCCGAGCTTCTTCAACTCGTCCATCAGCTCCTTCTTCCCCGACGTGAGCGGCTCCCTTCTCAGCAGTTCCGCCTTTCCCTCTTCGCTCGCGCAGTTCCCCGCTATCTCTTCCCTTATTCTGTAGAAAGCCAAATCTTCCAATGTCTTCTTGTGCATGATGTGAAAAAAAATCACACGGACTTCCAAAAGCTTCCGCTCCTTTCTGTCCGTGTGGATTTTCTAGTCCTCCCAAGAGCCTGTCTCTATCTCTTCTTTGATTCTCATAAAGCTTTCAAATCTCTCTTCGCTTATCGCTCCGGTCTTCACGGCTTCCTTCACCGCGCAGTCGGGCTCGTTCTCGTGGACGCAGCTCATTCCGAACTTGCATTTCCCAATGAACGGCTTTATCTCCCGGAAGTAGAGCTGCAGGTCCTCCGCCGCGATTCCGTCGAGGCAGAACCTCCTGACTCCAGGCGTGTCGATTATCGACGCGTACACGTTCGGAAGCCCGCCCACAATCGACTCGTTCAAGTGTATGTGCATGAGGCTTCCCTTCGTGGTGGTGTGGGTTCCCTTGCCGTATTTTTGCGACAGGGAGCCGGTCTTTAGCACGCAGGTGGAGTCGAGGACGTTCACGAGCGAGCTTTTTCCGATTCCCGACTGTCCGACCAAGGCGCTGAGCTTCCCTGTTATGATTTCCGCAAGCTCCGGAAGCCCCTCTCCGGTCTTCGCCGAAACCCTGAGCACTTTGTAGCCGATGTTCTCCCATATCGAGAGCCGCTTTTGGAATTCCGCATCCTGGGCCGCCGGCAGGTCGTATTTGTTGACGAGGATTATCGGCGTGAGGTTCTCGTATTCCGCCTGCGCCAGTTCCCTGTCTATGAATTTGGGGCGGAACGGAGGCTCGTCGGGGGTTGTGACGAGTATTATGTAGTCGAGGTTC
>CAMHLH010000176.1 GCA_946185925.1 uncultured Treponema sp. | reverse complement strand
AAAAAAGCGACTCTTCTGTAAGTTTCTTGACGATTGTGTTAGAAACCTTGACAAGAAGCATACCGATTGCGCCTTTGAAGATACCGACGGCTGTTGCCAAAGCGAACTTGAATTCAAGAAGACCCTGACGATAAACCCATGTATCGATAATATCAGCGACTGAATAGACAGGAACAGAATACAACATGAACATCTGGTTGAAACCAGCATCCAAGATTGTACCGAGCTTAAGAAGAACGACAGTGACGATGACCGGCTTGATTGAAGGCAATGTGATGTACCATACGCGCTGAACAGCTGAGGCACCCTCTACCATGGCCGCCTCGAACAATGAAGGATCGATGCCCATCAAGGCTGCGATGAAGATGATTGCCGCCCATCCCATCTCTTTCCATGCGTCTGAAATTACGACGATGAAAGGGAATGTGTTTACGTTTGTAAGAAAGTCGATTGGCTCTCCGCCGAAACCCTTGATAAGTTCGTTCACAAGACCTTCACCTGGTGAGAGGAGTGTGAGCAAAATACCATACATGATAACCCATGAAAGGAAGTGTGGAAGATAAACCAAAGTTTGAACGACCCTGCGGAGGACATTCTGTGTACACTCGTAAAGTGCTACGGACAAAATGATTGAGAGGGGAACGGAGATACAGAGTTTTGCGATACTATACAAAATAGTATTGCGAAGAAGTTCAGTAAAATAGAATGATTTGACAAACGTTACGAAGTTGTCAAATCCAACCCATGCACTTCCCCATACTCCAGCTTCTGGGTAGAAGTTCTTAAAAGCAATCTGACCATTAATAATCGGACCATACTTGAGAATTGCATAGTACACGACTGGAATAATGAGCAGCGCATAGACAGAAAAATGTCTTTTTACGTCCTTCCACAGATCCTTTTTTGGAGCCTGAAGAACAGATGTTTCTTGTGCGTTCATATCTAACCTCAGTTTTTTAATATAGCGATTATCGCTGAAAATTTACTTATATCTTATTGGACAAAAGCGAACTTGTAAATTAGTTTTTGGAACGAATCTTCCCCGGCGGAATCCCATATATCTTCTTAAATACTCTGCAAAAGTATGCCTGATCCTGAAAACCGGAATTTTCCGCTATTTCATAAATCGTATCGTTCGTCTCAAGAAGCATCTTTGTCGCGAGATAGATTCTGTAGCGATTCAGATATTCCCACAGGCTCAATCCGATTTCTTTATGGAAGATTCTTGTGAGGTAGTCTTCGCTGACATGGACCTTGTCCGCGAGCTTCCAGCGGACAATCTGCTGGGACGCGTTCACGTTCAGGTAGTGGATGGCTTTTTTCACAAGCGCGCCTGTGTGTGGCGGAAGAATCTCGTCTCCAGAAAGAATGCCGTGAATCCTCTTGTTGAACTGTTCCGACTCCGCAGCACCCCTGTTGCAAAGTATTATTTTTGGGTGCGAGCACAGAAGGTCCACGTCCGATTCTGAGAGAATTGAATCTGGAATCACCAGTATCGGCACAAGAACGGTTTTGTTCGTCTTTCGGATTTTCACTATTTCGTTTTCGGTTATGTGCTCGAACACTATGAGCGATGGTGTTATCTCGTTCAATATTTCGTCAAAGAATTCCATTGACGGAATGTACACGGAATTGGCGTCGGTGGCCCATGTTCCGTAGCGTGTGTGCACGGTGCCGATGAAAAGCACGGAAGAAGTCTTCTGCGTCTTTACTTTTTGTTCTATTATCTCCAGAAAACTGTGGCCGATTAAGGTTCTGCTGTAGCAGATGATTGGGGCTTTGAAAAAACGCTCGTTCCTTCTAAGGCTGTAGACTTTCACCCATTCGTCGATAGGGGCGTCGTCGGGACTCCATGTGAAGGTCACTGCGTCTTCAAGTTTGTCCGAGTCGAAGTCGATGTTGGAAACTGGCTCCGATTTGACTCCGAAAATTTCCCTTTCGCCAGCGGAAAGCGAGCAGAGGCGGTTTGCCACGAATGAGGATTTTGCCGGCGGCATGCCTGAAAGATTCGGCCATGAAAGCACTATCTCCGAAGTCTTCGTCGTCTTCAAAACCTCTCCGTACTGCAGCAGAATGATTTTTTCCGCGAGTAGAAGTTCGGGCCGCTGCCAGTCGACCCTTTCCGAATCGAATCTTATGTGCACGCCGTCCAGTTTCACGAGGACTTCCGGGTTCTCCACGTTCGATTCGAAAATTGTCTCTATGGACTTGCTCAAGCGGGCTACATCGCCGAAAAGCAGAGGAAGCTCCTCTTTTATGGAAGCGCTCACGGTCGCTGGAAGAATCTGCCTCAAATCAAAGAGCTTCTTGTCCATTGGAAGGTCGTCGACCTGCGAGCGGGTCAAATCAACCAGAGTGATTGTCTTTTCGAGTTGCGCTTCGATTTGCGAGTTCAAGAATATGAGCTGCTCTCCGATTATGTCCGCGTCCAAAATTCCTTCGTTGACGTTGTGTTCCATCTGCGAGACTTTTGCGCTCAAATCCTTGAGCGGGTCGCAAAGTTCGCTTCCCACGTTCGCGAAGAATTCTGTCTTTTCAAATTCCGCCTGCTCCGCCTTGATTTTTGCGGCCTCAAGCTCTTCAAAAAGAAATATGTTCTGGAGAGCGTTGCTGATTGCGACTCTCAGGTCTTCGTAGACGACACCGTCGCAGCCCGCGTAGTTGGCAATCATGTAGCCGTAGGATTTGTTCTCTATGAACAGCGGCTGAACCACGAAAACCCCTCTATTCAAGTCGGACTGGTATTTGTCTGGGAGGAGCGAGCTGGAATCGAAGAGTTTTTCTTCTATTCTAAAATCCTCGGTTGTGGAGGAAATGTTGAAGCCGCCGAAGTACTTCGAGAACGTTTCGTCCGAATAGAGCACTATTGAAAGCGTCTTCACTTTTATGGCCGGGAGGAATTTCTTCAATGCGTCAAAAAGTTCCTTCCTCGAATGCACCGAAAGCAGCGCGCTTTTCAGCGAGCCAATCGTCTTCGCTATCTGCGTGTCGTTGTAGCGTTTGTTCGAGAAGACCCTTTCTTGGACTTGCGAGACCACGGCCCCAACCGAGCGGACTATTTTTTCTGCAAAATCTTCCGGGAGGCAGACGCAGTTCCGTATCGTTGAAAGCGCGCTGAAGACGTTCGAGAGGTCTCCGTCGTGTTTGAAATAGTCTTCGAGGAATCTGTCGAACCTCATGATGAATTCTGTCCTTGAGTTGCTGAACAGCGATTCGAAAAGTGGATTCATCCTGTTCTTTGTAGATTCGAGCGATGGATTCAAGCGGAAGGCCTCGCAGAATTCTGTCTCGAACTGCTGCCTGGTCCGGATTTTTGTCTTGGATTCAACGATTCCCCAGTTTTTCAGATTGTTGCATCCGCAGCTTTCCCTTATGACCGGGTAGGCCGAAAGATACTTGTCCGCGACAATCGCGCCGTTCAGGACGTGGCTGAGCATGTTCACCGCCTCAAGGCCCAGCTCTTTCTGCGGCATGTGGACGGTGGAGAACTGTGGGTTCAGAATCCTGCTCTCTACAGTGTCGTTGAAGCCTCCCACTATGAAGTTGCCCGGAACCTTGTATCCTTTCTTGGAAAAATAATCGACGGCCGCGAACGCCATCATGTCGCTTGAGGCTATGAGGGTGTCGAAATCCTTGCCCGGAATCAGTCCCCGCGTTTCGTAAAGCTCCTTGGCTGCCTTTTCCGCCTCGTACCAGCTGCATGGGCTTGAAACAAGGTGCTCGTTTATTCTTGTGTTCAGTCCGTTTTCTTTGAGGGCGTCCTTGAAAGCCCTGTACCTGTCCTCCGCCGACGAGTGGTTCTCTGGTCCGCGGATGAAAGCTATGCGCTTTGAGTTGTGGCACTTTATGAAGTGCAGAACCAGATTCTTCATTCCTGAATATGCGTCGAATTCCACATACGGATGGTTTGAGACTTTGTGGCCGATTGTGACGTATGGAATGTTCTCGAATTTTTTGTGGAATTCGTCTAGTTCCTTTATGGATACGGCTCCTCCAATCGACGACGACCATGAAATCAAGCCGTCGAGGTTCTTTGAGTTGACGAGGGAGTAGATTTTGTTCCTCAAGGATTCCGTGCCGTTTGAGTTCTCAAGCTTTCCGCCCGGAAAAACGAAAAACGAGCCTATTGACTCTGCGGCTTTTGCGGCAACGCTCAGCCATAGATTCAAAGAGGAGCCTGAGTGAATCGTCGCAAGTACAAATCCTATTTTTTTTCCTTTTTCAATTTCCGAATTTGGATTGTTCATACTGAAAAACCTTTAAGCCTGGGGTGATATAAAAAAGATGCACCTTCTCCGAAAAATAAAAAGTTAATTTTTGAATGTGCTTTCTGGATTTGAGTTTAATTTGATGTCGTTTTTTTTACAAGTGGTTTCGTTTTTGTACAAATCACCAAATGCCCTGAAACCCCGCGGAAGACTGAAAGAATTGAAATTAGGGGGTAGAAAATGTATCATTTTTTAAATCAACTAAAAGAAAAGAGGTTCAAACATGGCTTTGAAATCAATTAAGGACGTTGTTGAAACTGTAAAACGCCCAGAAAAAATCATTCAGTTCGGAGAGGGTGGATTCCTTCGCGCTTTCGTTGACTGGCAGATTGATATCGTAAACGAGAAGACTGACTTCAACGGAAACATCGTAATCGTTCAGCCTTTGGAAAAGGGCATGATTGACGCGATGAACGCCCAGAACAACCTTTACACGACTGTTCTCCGCGGAATGAAAGACGGAAAGCCGACTGTGGAGACTCGCACAATCAAGTCCATCAGCCGCTCAATCAACCCATACACGAACTACGATGACTACATCGCATTGGCTTCAAGCCCGGATTTGAGATTCCTCGTTTCAAACACGACCGAGGCCGGAATCCGCTTCGACGAAGAAATCAACGGCGTTCCTGTAACTCTCGACCAGAAGCCGCAGCAGAACTATCCTGCGAAAGTCACCGCTTTCTTGTACAAGAGATTCCAGGCTTTCAAGGGCGACACTTCAAAGGGATTGATTCTCATTCCTTGCGAGCTTTCTGACCAGGCCGGTCTCAACCTCAGAATCAACATCCTCCGCTATGCAGAGAGATGGCAGCTTGGACCGGACTTCATCAACTGGTTCGACGAGGCCTGCGACGTCTGCTCTTGTCTCGTTGACCGCATCGTTCCTGGATACTTCCCACTCCTTTCAAAGGAAGAGAACGGAAAGACACAGGCCGAGAACATCTGCGAGAAACTCGGATACGATGACAAGCTCCTCGACTCTGCCGAGCTTTTCCACTTCTGGGTCATCGAGTCGAAGAAGTCACACGAGGACGAGCTTCCACTCGTGAAGGCCGGTCTTTCAGTGAAGTGGGTCCAGAACATGGACTACTACCACACAAGAAAGGTCCGCATTTTGAACGGAGCGCACACTTCTTCTGTTCTCGCCGCGTTCTTGTCAGGCTCTAACTACGTTCAGGACATCGTCTGCTCTGAGAAAGTCGGTTCAGGATTCAACACACCGAACGCCGACGCTCAGAAATTCATGCACGACATCATCTTCAACGAAATCGTTCCTTCAATCGACG
>CAMHLH010000175.1 GCA_946185925.1 uncultured Treponema sp. | reverse complement strand
TTTTCGAGAAGTACGGAGTTCCGCTTCCAAGCAAGGACAAGCCGTACACATGGCAGGAATTCATCGATGTCTGTGAGAAACTCACAAAGGATTTGAACGGAGACGGCCAGAACGACATCTTCGGAACTGGTCTCAACATCCACTGGGCCTTCATCCAGTTCGTCTGGGGCAACGGAGCGGACTTCCTCGACTCTACGCACACGAAAGTCACAGTCAACGACCCGAAATTCGTCGAGGCCTTGCAGTACTGGGCCAACATGACGCTCGGCAACAGCCAGTATCCAGTTTCAGGACTTTCAAAGTTCAAGCCTGTCACACCGACCGCCACCCAGGCCCAGTCGCTCGACACCTACCAGAGATGGATCAAGGGAGAGCTCGCGTTCTTCCCGGCAGGTCCTTGGGATTTGGCGAAGTTCAACGACCCGGAAGTCATCAAGTTCGAGTATGACTTGATTCCTTGGCCTGTGCACACTGCCGCCAACAAGACCGCTACATACCGCGGTGGAGTCGGATTCGCTGTCGCCGCCACTTCAAAGAACCCGAAGGCAGCCGCCGAGCTCGCTCTCTTCCTCTCCGCCGACGAGGAGGCCAACAAGATGTATTCCGACATGGACTTGCAGATTCCTAACCTCAAGTCTTTGGCGAGCCGCTACACTTCAAAGCCTGGAAAACCTGCCAACAGACAGGAGTACATCAACATCATCAGCAAGACTGGAAGGGCCTGGCCGTCTGACTACACATACAACTCGGTCTGGTACGACAAGTTCTACATGGGAATCCAGCGCGTCTTGGACGGAAAGATTTCTGCGAAGGACTACTGCGATAAAATCCAGCCGCAGATGCAGCGCGAGCTTGACAAGGCTCTGATGCGCGCGAAGCAGAGTGCCGCCAAAAATAAATAACGACAGGAGATTTTTATATGGCAGACGCACTTAGCGAAGATAAGACGAAAAAAGCAAAAAAGAAAAAGCGTAGATGGAACGACGAGGCGATTTGCGGATTGTTGTTCGTCATGCCGCCGATAATCGGGTTCGTCCTGTTCACATCCGGCCCTTTCCTTTTTTCGATATTCGCCAGCTTCACTCGCTGGGATTCGATGACGGATCTCACGCAGTTGTTCAGCATGGATGCTGATTCAAAGGAATGGTTCTACTGCGGTTTCGAGAACTACAAGGAGCTTTTCAGCGACATCCAGTTCTGGAAGGCACTTTGGAACACGTTCTGGTACATGATAGGCATTCCGCTCGGTCTTGTGTGGGCTTTCGCTCTCGCACTTTCGTTCAACAGCGGTCTGCCGGGCGTAAAAGTCTACCGCGTAATCTACTATATTCCTGTGGTTTCTTCGATTGTGGCGGTCGCCCTCTTG
The DNA here is from genome assembly GCA_946185925.1 of uncultured Treponema sp. Taxonomy (GTDB): domain Bacteria; phylum Spirochaetota; class Spirochaetia; order Treponematales; family Treponemataceae; genus Treponema_D. The sequence continues at coordinate 4,246 of CAMHLH010000175.1, read as the reverse complement.
TGGGGTTGGCTCTACAACGGAGACTACGGACTTTTGAACCAGTTGCTGGCCGCAATCGGAATCCCGAAGGAAAAACTTCCGAACTGGCTGCAGAACGCCCATACTGTCAAACCTGCCATCATGATAATGTGCGTGTGGCGTGGAGTCGGAGGCACTGCTTTGCTCTATCTTGGAGCCTTGCAGAACTTGCCGAAGAGCTACTACGAAGCCGCCGTAATCGACGGAGCGAGCCGCTGGCTGATTTTCCGCAAGATTACATGGCCGCTCATGTCGCCAATCACGTTCTACATTGTCGTGACCGGCATAATCGGTGGTTCGCAGATGATTGTCGAGCCGCAGATAATGACGCCTGACGGAGGTCCCGACTACAGCTCGGCGACAATCGTCTTCTACATCTGGCAGCACGCTTTCGGCGCGGACGAGAAGGGATTCGCCTGTGCTGCCGCTTGGGTCTTGGCCCTCATAATCTTCGCCGTGACGGCAATTCAGTTCAAGCTGAATCCGGCCAGCGAAAACTATCTGGAATAGGGGATTGTACCGATGGAAAATGGAATTAAGATAAAGCCCCATACGGGAATGCGCTACAAGAACGACAGGTGGGTGAATTCGCTCATCTACTTCTTCCTTGCGAGTGGAGCCATAGTCATGATTCTGCCGCTTGTGTGGATGTTCGAGTCGTCCTTGAAGACACCCGGCCAGTTCTTGACGACGCAGCTTTCGCTTGCTATGCCGGAGAACCCGCAGTGGGCAAACTACTTCAAGAGGGTCTGGCAGATGGAGCCGGCTCTCCAGCGCGGTATCCTCAACTCCCTGATAATATCGGTGAGCACGATTGTCGTGGGAACGTTCGTTTCCGCCCTTGCCGCCTTCAGCTATTCAAAGCTCCGCTTCCCTGGAAAGGCCAAGCTTTTCCTCGCTGAGCTTGCGACGATGATGATACCGTTCTCGGTCATAATGATTCCGCAGTTCATCATCTACGCCAGAATCGGCTGGGTCAACACATGGCTGCCTTTGATTATCCCGGGAATGCTCGGCAACGTGGGAATGATTTTCTTCCTGCGCCAGTACATGAGCGGAATTCCGACTTCGATAATCGAGAGCGCCAGAATGGACGGTGCGGGCTACTTCCGCATCTTCATGAGCATCATGCTCCCTAACGCGAAGCCGGCCATCGCCGCCCAGGCCATCTTGTGGTTCATGGGCGCGTGGAACGACTACTTCGCTCCTAGCATCTACCTGCACGACGACAACTTGCTCACCGTGCAGGTCATGATAAGCCGTCTGAACGCCATGTATGCAATCAACACTGATTATCCGCTTCTGCTTACGGCGAGTGTCATCTCGCTCCTGCCGATTATCATCGTGTTCATCATATTCCAGCGTCAGATTATTGCTTCGGTCGCGATGAGCGGTTTGAAATAACAATCGCTTCTATTTCATATCCAACCTTTTCCCCGTACTTGTACGGGGATTTTTTTATGCAATTAGATTTTGCAAGGAGTCTTTTATGGCACTGCTTGAGATGACGGTCGATGTGCCCGTCCACGATCCCGTGATAGCGAAGGAGGGGAAGAAATACTACTGCTATTCGACCCACGGGCATTTCTATGAATCCGGGGATTTGAGGAGCTGGAAGTATTGCGGGAAAGTGTTCGAGAAAAATCCCGAATGGATAAGGGAGTTTGTCCCGGAGAACGAAGGAAAGGATTTTTGGGCGCCGGAAATCGTCTACAGAAACGGAGAGTGGCGGTTCTACTACGCCGTGAGCACGTTCGGGAAGAACGTTTCCGCCATAGCGATGATGACCAACAGGACTCTTGACCCGAAGTCCAAGGACTACGAATGGAAGGACAGGGGTCTTGTCATAAAGTCGTCCGAGGGCGACAACTTCAACGCAATCGACCCCGCTGTCTGCTCCGACGAGGATGGCAACGACTATCTGCTTTTCGGCTCTTTCTGGGGCGGGCTCGTCATGACTCCCCTCGACGAAAACGGCTTTGTCGTGGATTCCAAGAACCTTTCGTTCGTGGCCTCCAGACAGGAAGAGGGCAAGAAACAGCCGGATCCGAATCCCGTGGAGGGCGGTTTCATCGTGAGACGAAATGGCAGGTACTTCCTTTTCGCCTCGCACGATTTCTGCTGCAGGGGAACTGCAAGCTCCTATCACATCGTGCTCGGTTCGTCCGACAAAATCACCGGCCCCTACATCGACGACGACGGAATCGACATGAGGTGGGGTGGCGGAACCACCGTGCGCGACTCTTTCAGCTTCGAGAGGTTCGCTGGTCCCGGGCACAACAGCGTCTTTGTGGACGACGACGGAAGAGCCTATCTCGTCTACCACGCCTACGACAGGACTGACGATGGCAGAAGCAAGTTGATGATTGAAGAATTCGACTTCTAGTTGCCTTGTATTTTTTCGCGCAAAAAAATGCCATGCCGTTTTTCATCGGCATGGCATTTTTGCGTCAAAACTGAATCTGTTTTTTATTTCTGCTCAGGAGTGTGCCACTTCCAGTTGATGACCTCTGGCAGGTCCTCTCCGAATTCGGAAATGTGCTGCTTGTGGGCGACGAGTGTGTCGTTCATCTGCTGGACAAGGTGGCTGGCCTTGTTTCCGAGCTGCGGAAGGTACTTGAGCGCGGACTTGACCAGGTCGAAGCGGTCGATTTTGTTCTGGACGCGCATGTCGAACGGGGTCGTGATTGTTCCCTCTTCGTGGTAGCCGTACACGTGGAGGTTGCGGTTCTCCCTCTGATAAGTGAGTTCGTGGACGAGCTTCGGATAGCCGTGGAATGCGAAGATTATCGGCTTGTCCTTCGTGAAGAGCGCGTTGTACTCGCTCTCGCTCAATCCGTGCGGGTGCTGGCTGTCGTCCTGGAGCTTCATGAGGTCCACGACGTTCACGAACCTTATCTTGAGGTCCGGAATGTTGTCGCGGAGGATTGTGGTCGCTGCGAGAGCCTCCAGTGTCGGGGTGTCGCCGCAGCACGCCATCACGAGGTCTGGTTCCGTTCCTTCGTCGTTCGATGCCCAGTCCCAGATTCCGATGCCTTGCGTGCAGTGCCTGACTGCCTGGTCCATGGTGAGCCACTGGTAGCTCGGGTGCTTTGACGCGACAATCACGTTCACGTAGTTCTTGCTCTTGATGCAGTGGTCGAAAGTCGAGAGGAGGCAGTTCGTGTCAGGCGGAAGGTACAGTCTGACGACATCGGCCTTCTTGTTCGAGATGTGGTCGAGGAAGCCCGGGTCCTGGTGCGTGAATCCGTTGTGGTCCTGCTGCCAGACGTTCGACGTGAGGATGAGGTTCAACGACGCGATTGGGGCTCTCCACTTGAGCTCCGAGCAGACCTTGAGCCACTTCGCGTGCTGTGATGCCATGGAGTCGATGATTCTGATGAACGCCTCGTAGCTCGCGAAGAATCCGTGGCGGCCTGTCAAAAGATAGCCCTCAAGCCAGCCTTCGCACATGTGCTCCGAAAGGTACGAGTCCATGATGCGGCCGTCGTGGGCGAGTTTGTCGTCCGTCTTGATGATTTGTGCGTTGAAGTCGCGGTTCGTCGCCTCGAACGCGGCGTAGAGCCTGTTCGACATCGATTCGTCTGGTCCGAAGATTCTGAAGTTCTTGCTGTCGCTGTTCAGCCTGAACAGGTCGCGCACGTAGTTTCCAAGCTCCTTCATGTCCTGGGCCTTTATGCTGCCCGGAACCTGCACGTCGAGCGCGTACTTCTTGAAGTCCGGAGTCCTGAGGTCCTTCAGGAGCTTTCCTCCGTTCGCGTGCGGGTTCGCGGAAATCCTGTGTTCTCCCTTCGGCGCGATTGCGGCGATTTCGCTCTTGAGCCTGTAGTTCTCGTCGAAGAGTTCATCCGGCTTGTACGAGCGGAGCCATTCCTCAAGCTCCTTCATGTGCTTCTCTTCGTTCGCGTCCGGCTTTGTGAGGTCGATTGGAACCTGATGGGCGCGGAAGGAATTCTCTATCGGAAGTCCGTCGTCGTTGAATTTCGGGCCTGTCCATCCTTTTGGAGTCCTGAGGACAATCATCGGCCAGAAAGGACGCTCCGTCTTTCCGTTCTTCCTCGCGTCGTGCTGGATTCTCTTGATTTTCTCGATGCACTTGTCCACGGCCGCGGCCATCGCCTTGTGGGCTTCGATGTGGCTCGTCTCCGGTGTCGCCTCGACGAAAATCGGATCCCAGCCGCAGCCCTTGAAGAAGCTTCTGACTTCCTCTTTTGAGATTCTCGCGAAC
>CAMHLH010000174.1 GCA_946185925.1 uncultured Treponema sp. | reverse complement strand
TTTCTGAGCAAAGACTTATCAACAAAAAATCCTTCATGAATGAAAACTTATATATATTTTATCATCGCTTTATGATTGAAAGACCAAGCTCCTTTATATTTTCAAACATAGAAAGTCAAAAATCAATCGGACTGAAAAAAGATTGAAAGGAGCATACACATGACAAAATCTACAAAAACACTTGCGGCATTCACAATGGCGGCGATTCTCGCGGGCGGCTCCATTTTCGCCCAATCATCAGACGCGAAAAAAGCGGACAACGACAAGCAGAAGGCGGAATTCCGCCGCATGGAGCCGAAGCGCGGCAAAATCCCGACCGACCAGACAGTCATCATCGGCCAGGTGAAGAAAGTCGACACGAAGGAGTCTTCCATCACGATAACGAACACGGACGGAAAGGACGTCTCTGTCAAAGTCACTCCGTTCACGGACGTTGACATCGTGCCTGCCACACGCCCAAATCCAAAGGACAGAAAAGAGATGAACGGCAAGATGGCAAGGAAGGGAAACAAAGCCGACAACGCAAATGCTGGAAACGAAAATGCCGACAACCGCGAGGCAAAAGCTTCCGACGGACAGGAAAACGGCAAGATGCAGTTTCCTCCGATGAGGCGCGACAACTCAATAGAAGAAGTCAGGAAAGGCTCGTGGATTCTCGCCGCCACCTACAAGACCGACACGAAAGTCCCCGCCGCCTCGCAAATCGTGGTGAAACAGGACAGGCTGCAATCATCCGACACAATCGACGCGAAATAAAAAAACTGCAAACCTGCTAGATAAAACTGAAGTTCAATAGGACGAAAGTCGAGTTTTCACAGTGCAATGGCTGAAACAAGCGGAAGCGGGGTTCTGCCCATGAAAACATTCTGCCACCGCGAAGCGGTACAGCCGTTTTCATGGGTAGGTTCCCGCTGGGAGCTTGTTTCAGCAACTACCATATGCACAAACTCGGCTTTCACCATTTTAAAGCGAAACCGCTATTTTTCCTTGTGGCGGCGGTCAAGTTCGTTGTACACGTCCTGCCAAGAAACGCCTTCCTTGTACATGAGGACGCTCACGAAATAGAGCAAATCCGCGGCTTCCCAGATTACCTCGTCTTTCGTCTCGGCATCATCGGTAAGCTCTTCGGCCTCCTCCATCACCTTCTCCCTCACGCGCTTGTCGTCCAGTGTCGCGGTGTAGCTTCCCGGGCGCGGATTGGCGAAACGCTCGGAAATTACGTCGTAGAGCCGCTCCATGTTGGATTTCGCGTCAGGGTCGCTTCCGAAGCAGGTGAAGCTTCCGGTATGGCAGGCTCCCCCGTTCGGCTTCACGGTCGCGAGAACAGTGTCCCTGTCGCAGTCCGCGCGCATCTTCACAAGCTCAAGGAAGTGGCCGCTTGTCTCTCCCTTCGTCCACAAAGTGTTCCTTGTGCGGGAGAAGAAAGTGAGCTTTCCAGTCTCGAACGACTTCTCGAAAGCTTCCTTGTTCGCGTAGCCCATCATGAGGACCTCGCCCGCCACCGACTGCGCAATCACAGGAATCATTCCGCCGACCTTCTGGAAGTCGAGGCAGTTGATGAAAGCGTCCTTCAAATTCACCACGCCCGTGTACAATGCCATTCCGAGCTGGACATCGCAGCCGAGTTTCTCAAGCTCCACGACCTGCTCAAGCGAATTCACGCCGCCGGCGGCGACAACGCGGCATTTCACGGCGGAGCGCAAAGCCTTCACGGCCTCCATGTCGGTGCCCTGCATGCAGCCTTCTTTCTCCACGCAGGTGAAAAGAAGCTCGGAGCAATATTTCTCGGCCTCCTTCGCGCCGTCAATCAACGAAACGTCTATCGTCTCGGTCCAGCCGCGAACAGCGATTTTTCCGTTGATGGCGTCGACCGAGATTATCACGCGCTGCTTTCCAATCGCCTTGCACAAGTCCTCAAGGAACTGCACGTTCAAAATGGACTCCCCCGCTTTCGGATTCGGGTTCCACGCCGCGCTTCCGACGATGACCTTCTCCGCGCCGAGAGAAATCAACTCGCGGGCCTTCTTCACATCGCGGATTCCACCGCCCACACGGACGTTGCCCTTTCTGAGGAGGCTCTTCAAAAGCTCCGTGTTCTTGGTGTTCCCCTTCGCGTCGGTGTTCCGCAAAGCCTGATCCAAATCGATGATGGCGACCTCGCCGAATTTATTGAAATCGCCAATGAGATTGTCGGCATCGTCCCTTTGCAGAACCAAATCCTTTCCGTTTTTGAGCTGGACGACGTGTCCGTCTTTCATGTCAATACTTGCAATAACCATAATGGAATCGAGTATATCAAAATTGCTTCTTCTTTTTCGCAAAAATGAATCTTTTTTTTTCGAAATATGCGCTTTTCCGTTTTATAATTATCTAAGTGATATCAACTGTCGAAAGAAGTTTTTTGGAGGAAAAATATGACTTTATCAATAGGCTCTTCTGTCGTCCTCAGGACTGAAAAAATCGTCTCCCTCATTGCATACGGAGACTCGAATGTAGAAATAGTGCTCAACCCGATTTCAATCTGCTTTGAATTCACCGACACCGCCTCGCAGCAGCAGTTCATCGAACTGATGAAAATAGCCATGATTGCAGAGGGAGAGCAGGCGAAGATAATCTCGGACGGCTTGAAGAACATTCCGTTCAACAACTTCACGACATACTCGAACAGGAACATGGACTCAAGGCTCCGCGACATCGCCACCGACATCGCCACCACAAAATAGGCCAAGATAAAATCTTTGCTCGGAAAAGACAACGTAAAATTCAAAAAATACTATAATTTGTTAATTGCAAAACCGTAGATTTAAAAAGACAGGGTATTGGAGGAAACACATGAAGAAAATCATTGCGACAATCGTACTCGCGGCATCATTGGTCGCTGGAGCATTCGCTGCCGGCACCGTAACCGCGGACGACTACAAACTTGGGGAAGTCGCCCCAGGAAAGACAATCACTGCGAAGAATTTCGTCCTCAACGGCGCACAGAAAGGTGCCTCAATCGAAGACAAATCCAAGGAGCCGATAAAAATCGGAGACAAGACATTCGCAAAGAGAATCAAGATGAAGGGCGCGGACGGCTTCATCGAATTTGACGTCAAAGCCGGCGACATCATCACAGTCCTTGCGACAAGCTCTTCAAAGGAATCCCCGCGCGCAATCAGAATCATCAACGACGGAAAAAAACTCGGCGACATCACGGCTCCAATCTGGAACATGAAGTCCGTTTCTGTCTCGCAGGGTTCCGTCACGGCAGTGAAGGACGGCAAGTGCCAGGTGAAGGGCTTCGGCGGCGGAGTCTACATCTTTGAAGTCGACGTCAAAAGCGGAAACTGACGACAAGCGAAAAACTTGAAGGACTCCTCGAAAAGCGACTCATGGAAGATGGGTCGCTTTCATTTTTTTATCAAGAACAACCTCATCAAATGACATAAAATCTGAAATGTTTTATATTTAATTCAATTTCATTATTTTATAGAGGTTTTTGAAATGAAAAGAATCACACTTTCAATCGCTGCCTTGGCAATGGCCGCAGCCTTCACGACAGGTTTCGTATCTTGCAACGACAAGAAAGCGGACAGCAACGCTCCAGCGGCCGACACAAACGCAGCAGCGGCGACAGAGACAGTGGCTGAACCGGCAGCAACAGAAACAGCCGCTCCAGCAGAGAATCCACTCATCACAAGGAAAATCGAAGGAATCTACCTCAACGCCAACGACCTTGAAAAAGCGGTCCTCACAGCTCCACTCGTGGACGAGGTTTCAGGCTTCACACTCAACGCTTCAGAGGAGAAGAGCCTCGAAGTGAAGAGCTGCGACCCACGCCAGATTGGAGATGATCTCTTCACACAGGCGATTTCGACAAAGGGTTCTGGAAAGTACACTGTCGGAGAGGATGCCGTAAACTACAGGACAATCTCTTTCCCAGCAAAGGCCGGAGACTCAATCATCGTATATGCAACAACTTCTTCAAAGACTGACGAGAGACCGCTCCACGTCGTCAACATGGCCACAGCCGAGGAAATCGGAACAATCACAATGATGGCAGACAACGGAAAGGACATGACAGTCGCCGAAGTCGTCGTAAAAGAGGACGGAAACTACTGCGTCTACTCGACATCTGGAACTGGATACATCTACCAGATCAAGGTCGGAAAATAAGTTTTTCTATTCCAAAACATCGCTAATTGAATGATTGAAAACGGTATTTAACATTGTCTTCGATTGGCGATTCAAATAAACTGCTAAGACGTAGATTCCAAAATCTACGTCTTTTTTGTATCTTCACGGCTTTTCGATTAAAAAATCGATTTGATTTAAAAAAGATCGAAAAAAAATAGGAGAAAATCGATGAAAAAATCGTTCATCACACTGGGAATGACGCTGGCTATGTCGTTCCTTGCGGCGGTGGGCGCGACGGCACAGGACAAGAAGCCCTGGGCGGAAGTCGCGGCACCGGTAATCACAAGCATATCCCAGACAGGGGACAACGAAGTCACTGTCAACTACACGGTCGTGACGGGCAACGACGGAGCCGAAAAAGGCACCGTCAACATGAAATCCGACACGGGAGCTTCAGGAAAGGTCTCATTCGGCAAGACCCGCAAGGACGAAAAAGTCGCTGTATTCGAAATGAAGAAGACAGGCGTCTATGAATTCGTGGTAAACGCTGAAAGGAAAGGAGAGCCTACAAAATCTTCTGAACCAAAGACTTTCTCATACAAGCTGCCTCTCGTTCCTCCGGCAGTTTCTCTTTTGAACATCGGAAATTCCACAGTCAACGTCGAATGGGAGCCAGTGACGGAAGCGGAAGGCTACATCGTCTCCTACACGGACGAAAGCGGCAAGCTCGTCGCCCTCGACCAGACGGACAAACTCTCGGCAAACGTGACACTTCCGGCCGGAACAGTCTCGTTCTTCACGGTGACCGCCGTAAGAGGCTCCGACAAATCATCCTCAAAGCCGCAGAAAAAGACAGTGAAGGCCGATGCCGAAAGAATCTGGGCTTTCACGGAATTCGGAACATCCACAAAGAACACCCGCAACACGATGGAGATGCTCGACTCCGACGACCTCAAGTTCAAGCTCAACTCGTGCATCGTCGGCTCGGACGGAAAGACAATCGTGGAGAAGGGAGGAAAATTCGAATCGTTCTTCGACGGACTTTCTTTCTATTACACGGTGGTTGACCCCAAAAAAGAGAACTGGGAACTCACTGCCACTGTGACTGTGGATTTCCAGAACCCGATGCCTGACGGACAGGAAGGATTCGGCCTCATCGCCATGGACAAGCTCGGAATCGACGGAGAGCCGATGGTCGTCGCCTACACGAACTCGGCAGGAATCATCTCCAAGAAATTCACGACGCACGTCAACGGCACAAAGAAGGAAATCAAGAACGGACTCGGAGCAAGATTCGTAACAGGATTGACTGACGAAGTCATCCAGCTCGGCGACGCGGGAATCTCCAAACTCGGAAAATCAGAGCAGATGGCGTTCAGCTACGACCAGTCGTCAGACGCAATCAAGACCGGCGACGTCTACAGAATCACGCTCAAGAAGGACAACACCGGATACCACGCAATCTACAAGAGGGCTATCGCTTCCGAGGACAC
>CAMHLH010000173.1 GCA_946185925.1 uncultured Treponema sp. | reverse complement strand
ATGTATCTGTATTGGAGGCAAGTGCATTTACTGGACTTTCTATTGGAACATTAAAGGTCACAATTTCATGCGAAGGTTCTGGTGCATGGGCTTCTTTAAGTTCAAAAGGCTCTTGGGCAAGTGATGGAACCTATGTAGAGAACTGTGTAAATACGACCACCACACTTACCAGCAGTGACAATTTGGCATTTATAACGGCTCTTTCTGAAAATGGTCTTTACATTCAAGGAAGTGCCGATTCTTTCACTGTAACTGTAACTTACGCTGAATAAGCTGAATGTCTTGTTTTTAGTGGAATGGTGCAAACGAACGGAAGCGGGGTTCCCATTCTAAAAACACTCTGCCACCGCAAAGCGGTACAGCCGTTTTTAGAATGGGGTTCCCGCTGGGAGTTCGTTTGTACAACTTCCGAGTAGTCCTCTCACAGCCGTATCACGAAGCTCACGCCCGACGCGGACGGCGAAACCTGCACGCCTCGTCCGTTTCCGAGCGTGTGCAGGAAGGGGACGAGGAAACCGACAGAGCTTCCGACGACAGCTCCAGTTATGACATCGGTGGCGAAGTGGTTTCCGCCGAGCACCCGGAGGACGGCTGTCAGCGCGGCCACGGAGAAGCTTCCGGCGGCAACGGGGATTTTCAGGGAACTTTCCGGGAAGAGCTTCCAGAACGTGTAGCTCAAAAACGAGGCCGAAGCGAACGCCATCGTCGAATGCCCTGACATGAAGGAATTCTCGAAGTCCCCCTCGGAGATTTTATCCTCAGGGGCATCCTCCACGTCGAAGTACATGTAGGGGCGGGTCCTGTCCACGCAGAGCTTCGTCAGCTCCTTGATTCCGTTAGCGATGAGCATTGTCTCGGCGTACATGACGATTTCCGTCGCCCAGAAGCCCCTGTCGGAAAGCGGAAGAAGGACTGCGGGGGAGACCATGAGGGATGCGAGAGTCAAAGTCGAGACCGCGTGCATACCGCTTGAATATCCGCGCATGAAAAAGCGGTCGAAGGAGTTCACGTCAGTTTTGTCGTAGATTCGCCCGTCGTACTCGCCCCTTCCGATTTCCAGCAAGTCGTCAAGTATCAGGTCGCTTCCGGTGAGGGCGAGACCGGCTCCGAGAAGAAGCGCGTCCTTTTTGAAGTCGAGGGAGAACGCGTCCTCATGGGCAAACGTCCTGGAAGCGATGGAAAAAATCAGCAAAAGAAGGGTTTGGAGTTTTCGCATGGGTGAAATCGTAATAAAATTGGGGAAATTGGTAAATGAAAGCGAGGTTTTTAATGAAAGTATTGGTCATAGGAGGAGCCGGCTACATCGGCTCGCATGTCGTCAAGGAACTGATGGGAAGGGGACACGAGGTGACGGTGTTCGACAACCTCTCCTCCGGGCTGAGGGAGAATCTCTTCCCGGAGAACAAATTCATCTACGGAAACATACTGATAAGCGACGACCTTGAGAGGGTATTCTCCATCGGATTCGACGCGTTCGTCCATCTGGCGGCGTTCAAGGCGGCCGGGGAATCGATGCTCGAACCGGAGAAATACTCCGTGAACAACCTGACCGGCACCATAAACATAATGAACGCGGCCGTCAAGCACGGCTGCAAGAGGATGGTCTTCTCGTCGAGCGCGGCCGTCTTCGGAGAGCCCAAGTACCTTCCGATAGACGAGGGGCACCCGAAGAACCCGGAGAACTACTACGGATTCACCAAGCTCAAAATCGAGGAAATCATGGCCTGGTACGAAAAAATCAGGGGATTGAAATTCGCGTCCCTCCGCTACTTCAATGCGGCGGGCTACGACGTGGACGGCTTCCCGTGCGGACTCGAGCAGAACCCCGCGAACCTCCTCCCCGTCATCATGGAGACGGCCTGCGGAATGAGGCAGAGGATGAAGGTCTTCGGAGACGACTACGACACCAGGGACGGCACCTGCATAAGGGACTACGTGCACGTCTCCGACCTGGCGTCCGCCCACGCCCTCGCCCTCGAGTACATCGCGGACAAGGACGAGAGCATAACGGTGAACCTCGGAAGCGAGAAGGGCGTGACCGTGAAGGAGATGCTCGACACTGCGCGGAAAATCACAGGCAGGGAGATTCCGGCGGATTTCGTGGAGAGGAGGCCCGGCGACCCGGCGACACTCGTGGCATCGTCAGCCCTCGCGCGGGAGAAACTCGGCTGGATTCCAAAGCACTCCGACGTCCAGACCCTGCTCGAATCCACATGGAACGCATATTTGAAGAACGGAAAACTGAAGAAATAGGCTGGGAGAAAATGACAAAGGAAGAATTCATCACCGCCTCGAAGAATTTCGCGAAATTCTACTGCGGAATACGGCTCCCGCTCGACGAAAACTCGCTGATGGAGAGGGAGGGCTGCAGGTTCTACTTCTACCACGAGCTTCCGTCCGAGTACGTCGACAACGACGACAACGACGTGGAGTGCGTAGTCTGGTACTCCGTCTCGAACTACACCGACGAGAGGCCCGACGACGGAATCGAGTTCGCCACCGGCATCGACGGACGCAGGGGCGACCACTTCTTCATAAGCTGCAGGGACTGGCAGAGCGAGCGAAGGACAGCCGTCTGACGAAAGCCAAAAAAGGCGGAGGGACATGGAAAAGACAGCCCTCCGCTTTTTTTGTCCGGCCGCCGCGAGTAGACAGAAGCCCCATTATAGGAAGCGGAAGGCAGTCCAAAAATCGAAAAAAAAGCGCGGACTCCACCCAGGCGGTGGGAATCCGCGCAAACACAAAACCAGGACGGACCGACCATGGAGGCCGGGAACCGTGGTCAATCGTCAACGAAATCCTTCCTGTACGGGTTGAAGATGTCCAAGAGCTTTCCGGCCTCAAGGCAGACGCAGCCGTGCACGACTCCGTCCCTCTTGAGCATCGTGTCGCCGGCGCGGACGACCTTCTTCACCCCGTCAATCTCGAACTCGAAGGCGCCGCTAACGACGTACGTCACCTGCGTGTGCGGATGGCTGTGGAGAGCGCCGACCGCGCCCTTCTCGAACGTGTTCTCGACGCACATCAAGTCGTCGCTGTAGGCGAGCACGCGCCTCTCGACGCCCTGCCCGCCCGACTGAGGAACGATGTCCGCATGGAAGACCCATCTGTCGTTCTTCATTCAAAACTCCTTTTTCCAAGCCGGAAAGAATCACACGTTGTAGCCGAAAAGTCTCGGAAGCGTGAGGGAAATTGCAGGCACGAAAGTGACCAGAAGAAGTCCCGCGAGCATCACGAGGTACATCGGCAGCATGGACTTCACGGCCTTCTCCATCGGGATTTTTCCGATTCCGCAGCCAACGAACAAGGCGGAGCCTACAGGAGGCGTGCAGAGTCCCACTGCCAGGTTGAAAATCAGCACCACGCCGAACTGCACAGGGCTCATTCCGAACTGCTGCACAACCGGGACGAGAATCGGGGTCGTGATGAGGATGAGCGGAGCCATGTCCATGATGCAGCCGAGCAGAAGCAGCATGAGGTTTATGAGGAGGAGGATGACAATCCTGTTGCTCGTAATCGAGAGGAGCCCTGTCGTTATGAGGGTCGGAATCTTCAGGAACGCGAGGAGGTAGCCGAACGCTCCGGCAGCGGCGATGAGGGAGAAGACCATGGCGAGAGTCTTCACCGTGTTCATCAAAATCCTCGGCATCATGCTCCACTTGAGTTCCTTGTAGACGAACATGGAGACGATGAAGGCGTAGATTGAGGCGATGGCGGCGGCCTCGGTGGCCGTGAAGAAGCCGAACGTGACTCCGAAGAGGATTATGACGGCCGTGAAGAGCGCGAGGAGCGCGTTCCAGATTGTCTTGACGCCTTCCTTGAACGAGACCTTGTCGCCTTTCGGATAGTGCCTGACAATCGACATCACCACGCAGACCGCGAGGAGGAGGAAGCCGAGCGCGATGCCCGGAACCAGGCCCGCCATGAAGAGCGCGCCCACGGAGACGCCGCCGGCGGCGAGCGAGTAGATAATCATGTTGTGGCTTGGAGGAATCAGAACGCCCTGGCAGGCCGAGGAGACCGTGACGGCGACCGAGAATTCCGTGTCGTAGCCCGCCTTCTCCATCATCGGAATCTCAACGGAGCCGAGGGAGGAGACGTCGGCGACGGCGGAGCCGGAGAGGTGGCCGAACATCATCGAGCCGAGGACGTTGACGTAGGCGAGACCTCCGCGGAAGCGCCCCACGATTACGTTCGCGCAGTCGAGAAGGCGGTTGGAGATTCCGCCCGCGCCCATTATCTCGCCGGCGAGGATGAAGAACGGAATCGCCATCAGCGAGAAGCTGTTGACGGACTTGGCCATCTGCTGGATGAAGGCCATCAGCGGCAGCTTCATGTAGAGCATGGCGATACAGGACGACACGGCCAGGGAGAAGACGACCGGCATCTTTATGACGATGAAAAGCACGAAGCTTCCAAGCAGAATCCATGTTGCGATATTGGCGTCGAACATCACTTGCCCTCCTTTTCGTTTTTCTCGGCCTCGATTTCCGTCTCGCCCTCGACACTGTAGTGGCGGAAGCGGTTGAGGCTGAACAAGTTCAGGAAAGAGAAGTACATGATGAAGACACCGGAAACGGGCATCATCAGGTACTCAAGGCCGGCGGGCCACTGGGTGGCGGGGAGAGTCGAATTCATTGTCGCGGAGACGAGGCGGCAGCCGAAGACGCAGAGCACGAGGCCGAATCCGAAAGTCGCGGCGTCGTTCAACTTCTCTATGCAGAACTGGACTTTCTTGGGGAATTTCTTGACGAACATCTCTATAGCTATGTGGAGGTGCTTCTCCACGCCAATCGCCATCGAGATGAAGGCCATCCAAATCATCAGGAAGAGGGCGACCTCCTCCGACCACCTGATGCTCGTTCCGAAGAACTTGCGGCTGAAGACCTGCGCGCTCACGATGACCACGATGACGAGGAGCACGAGCTTCGAATATTCGAGCAGGAGCCTGTACACGCTGTCGAACACGAACGTGACAAGGCTCACGGCTTTTTCCAGAGGGTTCATGCCCTCCTTGAAAATTTTGTTTGACATATTGATTTTCCCTTATCAGATAAAACTCGATAAAAAAGGCAGCCACTGATTCGTTCAAAGCCAGGGCTGCCAAAAACACCCGTAAGGAGGAAAAGTGGGGATTTTATTTAGTAGCCTGGATTCTGGCGATTATGTCCTCGTATCCGGCTCCGTATTTCTTGTAGAGAGGCTCCATGGCGTCCTGGAACTTCTGCTTCTCTTCAGGAGAGAGTGTCGTGACGACGGCTCCGCCGGCCTTGACCTTGGTCTCGGAATCCTTCTCCCTCTGCGCCCAGTACTGCCTCTCGTTCACAGCGGAAGCCTGCGCGGCCTCCTTCACAATCTGCCTGTCGGCGTCCGAGAGCTTGGACCATGTCTGGCCGGAAACCATCTGCATCTCCGGAACCCTCGTGTGCTCGTCGAGGACATAGTACTTCGAGACTTCGTAGTGGGATGTGGACTCGTATGAAGGCCAGTTGTTCTCGGCTCCGTCGATAACGCCCGTCTGGAGAGAGGAATAGACCTCTCCGTAGGCCATCGGAGTCGGGTTCGCGCCCAAAGCCTGGACCATGTCCATCATCTGCTGCGACTCCTGGACGCGGATTTTCAT
>CAMHLH010000172.1 GCA_946185925.1 uncultured Treponema sp. | reverse complement strand
CCCTTGTTGTAGCAGTTTCGGTAGACTGGAGAAAATTCGTCGATGTTCCTGTCAACCCCGTAAATCGGAACCGGAGTGGACTTCCCCTTCACGCGAACGTCGTCCAGGTAGCGGAAGACGAAATCCCCGCACTTCAAATTCTCCTCGATGTCCCTCTTCACGGAATCGCTCACTAGAATCATCGAGCCGTAGGTCTTCGTAAGCCCCTCAAGCCTCGAAGCCAGGTTCACGTTGTCGCCGATTACAGTGTAGCTGGTTCTGTCCTCGGAGCCGAGAGAGCCTACCGTCAAATCCCCGTAGTTGATTCCGATGCCGATGTCGAATTTCATGCCGGGCGGAAGAATCAAATCCCCAAGCGGCACGGACGGCAGGGCCTCGCGCATCTCGTAGGCGGCGGCGACGATTCTCCGAGTGTTGTCCTCGTAGGAGACTGGCGCGCCGAACAGGGCCATTATCGCGTCCCCGATGAATTTGTCCACGGTTCCGCCGTGCTTCTTTATGATGTTGCACATTATCGTGAAATACCTGTTCAGGAAGGCAATCATGACTTCCGGCTTGTTGCACTCGGAAATGTTCGTGAAAGAGCGGATGTCGCTGAACAAGACCGCCACAGGCCTCTTCTCTCCCAGCGCGGTCTTCTGCTCGTCAGAACCGGAGTCGTTTATGCCGTTGACGTAGGAATCGATTACCTGCTCAGGAACGAAAAGGCTGAACGCTTTCCTGATTCTCTTCTCCACGAAAATCTTCTTTTTTATCATCAGCACCTTCTCGAAAAGAATGCTGGCGTTCTCGCAGCAGAAATTGAAGAGGTCGGACTGGGCAGATGTGAAATTCCCACCACGAAGGACGTTTATGACACCGTACTCCCTTCCGTCCATACCCAAAAGTTTCGCGCTCAAATACGATGAAAGAGGCACCCCAGGAGTCTTGAACGAATCGATGTCGACTTCGGGCTCAAGGAACTGGGGGACGAGCATCGAGAGGCTGGAATCCAAATCCAAATCCTCGAAATCGCTCTTGCAGACTTTCAGAAAATCCTCTTTTTCAGCGTCCGAAAGATTGCTCGAACAGACGACATAGGAATGGGGTCCGTTGTTCTCCACAAGATTGAGTGAAACGGCGGGCGCATACATGAATTCAGCCAAAAACGACAGGAATTCTGAGGCGACACGCTCGACAGACTCGATGTCGTTCATCATCGAAAAAAGCGAAGTCACGATTTTGTTCTTGAGCCTCGACTCCCCGTTTATCTCCGAGCTGATTACGATGAGCTTCTTGTCGTCCATCTCCTTCCTGGCATGAATCACATCGGCCTTGTCGGGAGTCTCGCCGCTCGCGCTTGAAACATCGGAAAGCTCCTCCACGTTCAAGAGCAACGTCTTGGGCTCCAGGCGCACGAACGAATTGGCGCCGCACGAATATGCGAATTCCTCGTCGAAGGGATTTTCCGTGTTTGAATACATGCCAATCGGCAGATTCTCGAAGCATGGAATGGAACGAATCAGCTTCACGAAGTCGAAACTGGACGGTTCGTTGAAATCCGAATTCAAAAGCAGAATAGCCGGAAAAAAGTCGAACACGCTCTCCACGAGCTTGCTCAAATCCGACTCGAAACGGAGAATGTAGTCGTCGTCGAAAGTCTTGGTGAAAATCTTCTGCACCGTAAGCGAATTCTCGACGACAAGAATCTTTTTTTTCATTTTTCAACTCCTTCCAAAAGCGACTTTACCGAATCCAGCAGGTTTCCGCGATTGAAATCCCCCTTGGAAATAAAGGCGTTCGCCCCCGCGGCCTTGAAATCTTCCATTGAAGAATTGTCGGACGAGACAATCACGACAGGCACTGTCCTGTAGTTCTCCATGAGCCGCAAATTCTCCAGAAGGACGAGTCCGTTCATGCGCGGCATGTCCTTGTCGCTCAGGACGAGGTCGTACTGCTTGGACTTCACGCGCTCTATCGCGTTGATGCCGTCCACCGCGCAGTCGACCGAGTATCCGCCGTTGGTGAGTATCGTCTTCTCAATCTGCCTCGTGGTCTCCGAATCGTCCACGACGAGAATCCTGTAGATGCGCTTCTTCGTGTTCGCCTCGTACTTCTTGATGTCGTAGCCGCGGAGCTTCTTGAATTTCGTGATGATTTCGGGGACGTAGAGAATCGGCACGATGTCGTAGTGCTCGTCGAAGACGATTCCCTGCAGAATCTTGAAATTCTTGAACGCCTGCGGAAGCGGCTTGACGACAAGGGACGCGTACCTCTGCACGTTCTCCACGATGATTCCAACCTGCTGCTCCATGAATTCCGCGATGAGAATCGTGTCCGCGTCCGCGCTCTGAACGGAACGCTGCTCCTTGAAGAGCGACGAAAGCGAATAGACCGGAATCAGACTGCTGTTCAAGCGGATGTAGTTCTGGTTCTGCAGATTGATGTACTCGCTCTTCTTCCTGTAGATGATGTCCACGAGGTGCTGAGACGGAATGAGGAATTTGTCGTGGTTCGAAGTGACGAACAGGCCCTGCATTGTCGCGAGAGACAGGGGAAACTTCAATATGAACGAAGAGCCTTTGCCCCTCTCCGACTCGATTGTGATGCGCCCCTTGATTTTCTCGATGTTCGTCCACACCACGTCAAGCCCGACGCCCCTGCCGGAAAGGGCGGAGACCTTGTCCTTCGTCGAAAAGCCGGACATGAAGAGGAACTGCGTCAGCTCCTTGTCGCCCATGTTCCTTATCTCGTCGGTGCGCTCGGGGAATTTCTCTATCGCCTTGCTCCTGATTTTCTCGTAGTTCAAGCCCTTTCCGTCGTCAGCGACCGTCAGCTCCACGAATTTCGAGTCGGCCTTGCAGTGGATTGAGATTACGCCCTGCTCGTCCTTGCCTGCCGCCCTCCTCTCCTCCGGCGTCTCGATTCCGTGGTCAAGGCAGTTGCGCACGAGATGCACGAGGATGTCGGAAAGCTGTTCGAGAACGACCTTGTCGAGCGAGATGTCCGTTTCAGGGATGTCGGCGCGCACGTTCTTGGAAAGCTGCATGGACTCAATCGCGATTGTGTTCTCGAACGAGTTCAGCACGCGGGAAATCGGGAGCATACGGAGGTCGAAGACCTGCTGCTGAACCAAGAAGATTGTCGATTCGAGGGAGCCGATGTCGGTCTCAAGCTGCTTCCTGAGCCTGGCGATTTCGTGGTTCCCCGTCTTCTCCTCGATTTCGCGGAGGGAGTCGAGCTGGTGCTTGAGGCGGAACTCGCGGATGAGCATGTCGTCGAACGAGGAGATTATCTCGTTGATTTTCTTGAGCTTTATCCTTATGGACTGGATGTCGGAAACGCTCTGGTCGTCCTCGTCCTCGTCGTCTTCAAAAATCAGGCCACCCTGGCTTCTCTTTATCTCCTTCTCGACCTCGTCTATGTCGAAAAGCTCCCCAGCGCAGATTTTGTCGCAGTAGGTTATGTAGAGCGAAATGTCGGCATCGTCGCTTCCCTTCTTTTCAATGGAAGAAACACAGCTGTCGATTTTGTCGGCCACAAGGAAGACCAGCCTGACCAGCCTGTCGGAAATCTTCACGCGGTCGTCCTTCACGCCTTTGTAGATGTCCTCCACCGCATTCGCGAGCCGCTCGATTGAAGAGTAGCCGAGCATTCTGGCGTTTCCCTTTATCGTGTGCAGGTTCCTCAACAGGGATGAAAGGACTTCGGCATCGTCCTTGTTCTTCTTGAGGGCTATGACAGACTTCCTTATGTCCTCCAGCAGCTCCACCGATTCCGAAAGGAAGCTCTCTGTTATGTCTTCTGATATCCGTGGCATTTTCTTTCCTTTTTGTTTGTCTCTAGTGTGTCTTTATGAAATAGAACACGTCGCCGTCCGCTATTTTTGTGAGCGAAGGCGGTGTCATCTCGGAATCTATCTGGGCAATCTCGTTCATCGAAACAAAAAGCAGGCCTCCGTCCGCGAGATACTTTTCCGCAAGCGTCTTGAGGATTTTCGCCCGCATCTCGCGTGAAAAATAGATGAAGACGTTCCTCACAAAAATCAGGTTCTGTTTTTGAATCAAAAGCCCGTCCCTGTCCAACCTGGTCAGATTTATCTTCTTGGTCGAGACCATGCCCTTCACGTTTTCGCCGAATTCAATCTCCCCGGCAGCGTTCATGTACTTTTTGAGGAGGTGCTTGAACCGCTCCCCGTCCCCAGCCCTCACAGTCGAAGGCTTGAAGACGCCGTTCCGGCAGCGGGCAAGAACAGACGTGTTTATGTCGCTGGCGATTATCTCCGGCTTCACCCTGCAGCTCGAAGCGAGAAGCGCGAGCGAATAAGCCTCCTCGCCCTCGGAGCAGGCCGCGCTCCAGATTCTGATAGGCTCGGCTCCGTGCCTGTTTATCCATTCCGGGAAAATCTTGGAACGGAGAAGGTCGAACTGCTTCTCCTCCCTGAAGAAATAAGTCTCGTTCACCGTGGCTCCGTTCACCAGCTCGTCGAATTCTTCCTTGTCCGTCTGGATTTTCAGAAAATAATTGCTGAAGCCGAGAGACTCTATCTTTTTCTCCACGAATTTCCTTATGCCGAATTTGTGGCTCTCCCGTGGGATTATGCCGATTTTTTCCGTTATGAAGGAAATCACTTTGTTGAGTTCGAATTCATTCATTCAACAAGCTCCCGTATTCGAGCGGGAATCCTGCCCCTCGGCAAAACTTCCTTCGCTCCACCGACCTCTATGGCGGCGGCTGGCATTCCAAAAACGACGCATGTCGATTTGTCCTCGGCTATTGTAAAGCCCCCGGAATCCACGATTCTCCTGCAGCCGTCGGCTCCGTCGCGCCCCATGCCGGTCAGGAGAACCGCAAGGCACGAATTCCGGTAGTGCTCGGCCGCGCTTGAGAACATCTTGTTCACGGCAGGCCGCAGGAAACGCTCCGGAGGCTCGTCGGATATCTTCAGGACAGGGTTTCCGTTCGACTTCACATAATCAACCAGCAGATGCCTGTCCGCCGGAGCCATGTAGACAGTACCCGCGCGCGCCTCCTCCCCGTCGGACGCGAGTTTCACGCGGATGTTCGGGCAGGTCGCATCCAACCACGCAGCCATCTTCCTGTCCGCGCCGATTTCTATGTGCTGGGTATAAAGAACAGGAAGCGGAAAATTCTCCCCCAGCCCCGAAAGCACAGATGCCACGGCCGTAGGCCCGCCAGTCGATGCCCCTATGCAGAGAACCTTGAAGCCCGAAAAATCAGGGTCGACGTTCGGCATATTCCGCTCGACCGAAACAGCCTCGGCGTTTTCGGTTTTGCAGCCGCTCCTGAGCTTCTCGCAGAGCTTCGAGAAGAAGTTGAAATCGAAATCCTTGACCTTGGGCTTCCTCAAGAAAAACGCGCCGATGTCGAACGCCGCGGTGGCATCGGAAGGATTCTCCGAAAGTATTATCGAAGGAATTTTGAGGTTGCGGACGAAAACAGATGCCGTCTCCAGCCCGTTCATCTCCGGCATGTCGAAATCCAGAATCGCGATGTCGACTTTCGCGCCCCTGGCGAAGTCAAAGGCCTTGCGCCCGGTCGAAACAGCGCAGACAATGTGGAAATCAGGATACTTCTCAAGATTCTGGGAAAGAATGGTCCTGACAATGGCAGAATCGTCTGCAATCAGTATCCTCACAGC
>CAMHLH010000171.1 GCA_946185925.1 uncultured Treponema sp. | reverse complement strand
ACGTGACTTCGATAATCGCCACGATAAACATGTTCCTCTTCTCTTCTGTCGACATCACATTCTTCGTCATATTCGGAATAGAATACCTGCTCATCCATTTTTCGCGGCCGGCGAAGAGAATCCCCTTCGTCGCGTTCTGGGCGGCCGTGATGCTGGCCCCCTTCGCCCCATTCGCCTACAGCCTTGTCCGGGAGGCGACGCTCGACACGCTCTCAAGCATAGTCTTCTGCTCCTGGCAGACCAACGTGGCTCTGGCCTTCGCGATTTTTCCGTTCGAGATGATGTGGCAGAAGATTCTGGTCAGGGTCAACATCATGATAGGAATCAAGGGATTCGGAATCGTCAGGGCCATAACGACCTACATCGCTTCGATTCTCATCCTGCTCGCAATAGCGACCGGCTCCCTCTTAGCCATAAAGAAATTCCTCTATGTGGAAAACCTGGACGTCCCCCAGAAAGTGAACCTGAGGAACGACGACGAGGAGCACTTCCTTTCGATGAGCGTGGTCGAAAACGAATTCTTAGGCATGAACACGAACCACCTGAAAATCAAATGCAAAAAGGACGCGCTGAGGTATTCGGTCACGATAAGGGGAAAGACGCAGATGCCAATCTACGAGTCCACCTACGACTATTTCATATCCGACGAGAACGAAGTGACTTTCAAGATTCCGGACTACCCTCCAAGAAACATAACGATAGACTACGCCGCAGACCCGAAGCACGAATCGAAGATTGAAGTGGCCGCGATTTTCGAGGAGGACGGGGAACTGTTCAAGGAAATCGCGGTCTGGAAGAACAGCAAGGAGAAAAGCGAGCCGTGACAGGAAAGAAGATTCCGACCGGTCTGCTGGCAGCCTTCCTGCTTTCGGCGCGGGCATGGCCGGGCGATGTGGTTGTCGAAAGCGAAAGCGAAGCCGACGGAGCCGGAGCCATCGTGTTCGATTCGGAGAAGATTGACTTCGGCAAAGGAGAGGCCGTCTCCATTTTCGACTACGATTTCGGGGACTCGAACGTGGAATTTCTAGCCGAAGGATACTGGAAGAGCCTAGTCACGGCGGAAACGGCCTTCACTTTCGGCTTCGGAAACACGGCGCAAGGCTCCTCGCCCACAATGGCCCTCACGCAGGAAGTGGACTTGAGCCTCTATTTCATGCTCAACCACCACTGGTACTTCGAGGCGGCATTCGCGGACTCGTTCGAGAAGAACACGGTGGCGGCGGGCTACGTTGGAGACGGCACGGTAAAATCCGCGAGAATCGCCAACAGGCTCATCGAATTTCCGAGCGACTATTCAATATCGGAACTGAACAGGGGAATCGGCGGCGGCGACAACCAGGCTCCGGGCTTTTCCATAAACATGGCCGGCGACAAATGGCGGGCCGACGGAGCTTTCAGGTACGACATGCTGGAAGCGGAAGAGAAAAGCTGGTACGGAAAAAACACAGTCGACACAGACGAAATTTCCCTCTCCGACTGGAACTGCAAGAACCAGTTCGCCCTTCCATCGTCCGAAATCGTGTCGGCCGTATCGGAAATCTACGTGGAGCATTCAAGCGGCGGCTACACGGACAGGGCCGGAAGGAAATACAGGAAGCTCGACTCCACCCAGTACCTGCTGGTGGCCTCCAAGAGCATGGTCATCATCTCCAAGGACGCGAAAATCGGAAGCGGCACGGCGGTGGCGTTCAAGTTCAATTCGGAAGGAAGAAGCGCGTTGAATGCGGCATTGGAAACTTTTCTGGAAGAGACCGACGAATGGTTCGGCTCGGTGGACATCAGCGGCTACACATTTTTCGGCTCGGACACGGAAGGCGCGTTCGGGGAAATCGACGGAGAAAGCGTCCTCTATGTGAAGCACCCGGCAGGCTTCTCGCCGTTCGCCTGCGCGAACAGATACGACTGCGGAATATCGGGGGCCACGGACGCCGCGATTGCCTCGAAGAACACCGAAACAGTGTCATCTCTCTACGCAGTGGAGATTGCCGACGACGACTCGGCACTGGCAGAGAACGACTTCTTCTACGACAGCCACCTCTACGCGGACGTCTACAGGACGGATTCTGAAGGAAACGGAAGCGACATGGCGAAAGCCGAAATCAGGTTTCCGCTGGCAAAGGAGCATCCAGAAGCCTATCTGGGGCTTCCTCAAAAAGACGACTTGATTCTCAGGGTCAGGACCTACACGCCGGTGAGCAGGTACGACATAGGGACGGACGCGGTTCCGGGAACAGTCAGGGTCTACAAGAACGGAGTGCTGGACTCGGGCGCAAAGTACGACCCGGAATCAGGAACGATAGAGCTTTCGTCATCGGCGGGAAGCGGAGACAGAGTATACGCCACCTGGTACACGGAAAGCGAGGACTCGAACACAGGCGCGCTTGCTGGTGCCCTTGGGTTCGAATACAGATTCACGGAAAGGCTCAGGTCGGACTTGGCATTCTCCGCCCGCTGGACAATCCCCAAAGAATACGCGGACGAATCCTACTCTTCCCCGGGCTTCCTCACGCTCTCGACGGGGACGAAATACGAAAACGGCGGACTCTCGCTCTCAAACGCCGCGGCGGCATCGTTCGACAGCGCGAACACGACAGGCAGATACAGGATTCTCGGAATGGACGACACCGAAAGCGGAACTTCCTACCTTTCAAAGACGGCGGCCGCCGACCTTCCTGACGGTTTCGCGCCGAGCCTGAACACGAAGGACGAACAGACTGAACTTGAGGAAGAGAACAACGGCTCGGTGGACGCAGAGAACGGAATCGCCGACAGCTCAATCTCAGGCTACGCGGTTCCGGTCTCATGGGACTTTTCGGCGAACAGCCAAGGCTCCCTTTTCTGGGCGGCAACTGCAATCGGACTTTCCACATCGGCATCCGCGCTATCTTCGGCTTCGGTCTTCCAAATGGCGTTCAGGGACAGCGACGACTATGCGGACGAAACTTTCTACCTGCAGCTGGGAGTCGAAGCCACGGAAGAATTCAATTCAATAGAAGAAAAAAGCAGAGTGCCTACCTGGCGGCTCTCCGAATCCGACCAAGTCGAAATAACAGACGCGGAAAACGGTTGGAAGATAGCGGAAATCAAACTCAGCGACGAGGACAGGAGCAGGATTTCGTCGCTCGGCAAATCGAACGCCAGGATAATCGTGACCTCCACCTCGGACGGAAGCGGCAGCATCTTCGTGGGGCCGTACGAAATCAAGGGCATATCCTTCCAGACCGAAAGCGACCAGAACGCAAAAGTCTCTTCTTTCCAGACCACGGACGCGGCCCTCCAATCATCCACGATAAGCTCATTCAACAAATCGACGAATTTCGTGCAGGAAATCGACTGGAAATTCAGCGGCGACGAGGAAAGCGTCTTAATCGAAGCGAAAAGATACTTCGAGCGGACAGACCTGTCAAACTACGCAGAAGCGGCATTCTATTTCAAGTTGGAGCTGGGGGATGAAATTTCTGCCGAGGATTTTTCCTACATGGAAGAATCGGACGCGGATTTTCTCCAGTTCAAGCTCGACGACTCGGACGGAAACACCGCCGTGACAATCTCGCTGAGCCGAGATTCCGCGAAGAAACTCTCAAGCGCCTGGCACCTGCTGACAATCGACTTGAACGAAGGAAGCGCGGAAATAGACGGCGCGGAAACAGAACCAGGCAGCTGCGAAGTTGACGGAGACGCGGTTCCCACAAGGTTTTCGGTCGCCTTGAACCCGGAATTCGAAGCGGACGGAGAAGCCTTCGTCTACAAAAGCGGAAAAATATACCTGGACGAGCTGCATCTTTCAAAGGCAAACACGAGCCTGGCGTTCGAGGACAAGGCGAAAGCCTCATACGAAAAAAAAGGCGGCATAGTGGAAATCGGGGAGAGAGTCCTTTTGGGGGATTTTTCGGCGAAGGCCAACGCGGATTTCAGTTCGACAAGGAATTTGGGCCGAAAGGACAACGAAGCGGAAGCGGAAATAGGCGGAGAGGCAGGAATTTCACTAGCCGGCGTCAGGATGGAAGCGGAGCTTTCAAAGACAAGCGGAGCGAGCGGAATCAAGGCGGCCTCCCACAAGATAAAAACCGAGAGGCAGATTCTTTCTCTGCTGACTTTTTCGGAGGAATACAACTTCGACTCGGACGGAAAAACGCTCTCAAAAACAGACCAGGCAAAAATCGGGGGCGGCGCGCTCTCACTCACGGCGAAAACGGCGGCGGAATCCGACAGTTGGGCGGTCAAACAGACATCGTCGGCGGAAATCGCAGGCTCCTTCAAGGGCACGAAGTTGTCGGCAAAGGCCTCGGCGAGCCAGAAAATATCGACCACGAACGACGAGGGGGAAGCCCTCCCGACTGAGGAATATTTTTCCTCATGGCTGGAATCGACGAAAATGCAGTTCGACGGAGGAAGAGAGAGCGCAAGCAAAAGGGAGATTGGCGCGGAAGCGAAAGCCGAGCACCAGTTCAAAAAGGCGAAAATCAAACCAGGCCTCGCGTTCAGCACGAAAGGAAGCTACAAGACATCATCTTCGCAGACTTTCTCGGACAGCACGGGCTTCAGTCTGGCGGTTCCGTTCGCGGTGAAAAGCAGCCTCTTCAGTTTCAGCTGGCAGAAAAAAGCCGGCGAGACAGAATCGGTGGATGAAGGTGGAAACTACAGAGACGACGCGGCGGAACTCGCGAAAAAACTCGGCGAAAAAGACTGGTTCTTCAAGTCAATTCCAATCCACGATTTGCTCGACAGCAAAATCAGCGAACATGTTTACGAAAAAATTGAAGGACAGACAGAGACAGATTTCTATTCCACGGCCTACACAGCCGAGTGGAAAAGGCAATTCAGGCTTTCAAAATACGACTTCTTCATTCCGAACAAGGCCCAGGCCTCTTTTGAAAGGGACATCAAGGCCTCTACAAGTGAAAGCGACCTCTACCAGGCAAAAATCAAGACGAGCTCCACGGCATTCAACGTTTTCGGAAAAGGCGGCAGCCTCGGGATTTTCGACTGGTTCAGACAGGACGAGTACGCAACGTCTCTTTCAGTCGCCGCGAAAATACCGAGGGAGAACCCGCAAAACACGAGCGTCGTCGTGAACGCCTACACCCAGGCGACATTCTACATGGGCGACAGCGATTTCCTGAAAACGGGAGTTGAGCTTTCAATAGAAGGAAGAGACGACTGGAGCGGAAAAACGACAGCTGTCTGGAAGCGGAACGGACACTCAAGATTGCTGGAAGGAATAATCGGAATCATCAGGCCGTCGTTCGACACGGAAAAAATCGTCCACACCAGAACCGACAGCCTCAACATCGCATTGTCGTGCGCATCGTCGTCGTCATCGGCGTCGAACACAAGAAAATACGGCGTGTCATACTCCCACACCCTCGACTCGAAAATCACGAACTACGTCACAATAAACACAAGCCTAGCGGCCGACTACAGCGCGACATGGAACAAAATCGCGACCATAACGGCGACACTAGGCTTGGGTTGCACAGTAAAATTCTGAAAGCGAAAAACAATCAGTGGAGAGGAGAGAAATATCCAGTCTCGTCCCGTCCGCTCCTGTTCATCATGTAGGTCTCGACCTCGACCGGAAGATACCGCTGGCCGAAATTAGTGGGCAGTCTGGAAGTGAAGGAAAGCCTGTAGACTCCAGAAGG
>CAMHLH010000170.1 GCA_946185925.1 uncultured Treponema sp. | reverse complement strand
CACCACAATTGAGGAAACAAAATGGCTGATTTCACATTCAGAATTTCACCGAATATCATGCTCGGTTCTTATACGACAAGCAGAATGGGACAGTTCGTGCTTGAATACGGCAATCGCGTAATGCTCATCATCGATCCGATTCTAAAAGAGAACGGCGTGGCGGAGAAAATAAAGCAGTCGCTTTCTGACAGGCAGATTGATTTCTTCATTTTTGACGAGATTTCGGACGGCGCGACTTCAAAGAACATCGAGGCGGCCGTCAACATAGCGAAGGACGCCCATGTGCAGTCGATTGTCGCGGCCGGCGGCGGAAAGACCCTCTGCATTGCGCGTGCTGTTTCTTCAATACTCAAAGACATCATCGATGGAAAGGACTTCTACGAATTCATAGACGGAAAGCTGCCTTCCAATGAGCCTGTCCCGCTCATCTGCGTGCCGACTTCAATCCGCGATTCCTTTGTGTTCACCAATTACATTCCAGTGATAGACTCCCGCTCGTCTAAAATCAAACTCATGAATTCCAAGACGGGACTTTGCAGGCTTGTGATTTTCGACCCGAATTTGAATGTGACCCTCTCTCAGAACCAGCTCGATTCTATGTCCATAGAGATAATCGGCCTTTTGATAGAGTCCTATCTCTCGCAGAAGAGCAACTTCTTCAGCGAAATGCTCGCGGAGAAGGCCGCGTCCCTCATGAAGCTCTTCCTTGAAGGCTCCGACGGCGCGTCCATTTCCGCGACTTCCCCGGAGGAGCTTTTGGCGCAGTGCGGTTGCATCGCGTCTTTGGCGGTTGGCGCCAGCTCGATTGGAACGGCTTCCCTGCTTTCGTTGTGCATAAATTCGAGATTCAAGATTCCCCGCTCCATTTTGACGGCCATCCTTCTTCCGTATGTGATTGCCGACGCGGCCAAGTTCAAGCTCGACAGGGTCGCGAAAATCGCCCGCCTTTTGGGTGTCGCGTCCGAGTCCGACGACGACGAGCAGGCCGCTTCCCTGCTTTCGGAGATTGTGCGCCAGAGGATAGCGGCCGCCAATTTGCCGGCCCGCCTCAAGGAGCTCAACTTGCAGATTGAGCAGCTCGCACTTTCTGTTGAGGACGCTTCGGCCCTCGAATTTGTCAACACGCTTCCTAGAAGCATGAACAGCGACAGTTTGTTCGAGCTGATAAAGACCGCCTACTGATTTTCGTTTTTCGGACAAAATCCTGCGATGATAGAACCTGGAAAACTCAACACTCTTGAACCTGGCCAGAAGAGAAGGAAGCTCGCCTTGACTTTTGGGGCCTTGGAGCGCGACATTGACGGAATCCCGGAGAAGGGAAATGAGTATTCGTTCAAGAACCTGCCCAGGGCGGAATACACGAAGATGCTCGTCAAAATCGTCATGAACGACCCTGAGCTTCCGTCCGACGCGAAAGAGCGGCTCGAAAAACTGCTTGGAACGAACCCTTTCGATGTTTCCGCCGAGAAAAGGGCCTGCAACTTGGCTCGCAACAGTCTTCTTTCGATAATTGGGACATTCCCCGCCGAGTGGGACTTGATAATCGCCCCACACAAGGCTCCTACTGATGAGAACGGCATCGTGAAGAACCGTGATTTTTTCCCGGGCGTGTGCGTCTATGCGGAGGACATCCGCTCGCCTTTCAACATCGGCTCCATTTTCAGGAGCGCGGAGGCGATGGGGGCCGAGAAGGTCTTCATCTCACCAAGGTGCGTCGACCCGGAGCATTCAAAATCCCTTAGGAGCGGCATGGGCTGCGTTGAGACCCTCGGCTTTGAAAGAAAGTCCGTGGAGGAGCTTGTGGCCTATTCAAAAGAAAACGACATCCCGATTTTCGTGCTGGAGACCGGAGGCGATGACATCTGCGAATTCGATTTCCCGGAAAGGGGAATCTGCGTAATCGGCTCGGAGGAACTTGGCGTCAGTCCCGAGGCCTTGAAGGCCGCCAGCTACGGCCGTGTCTCCATCCCGATGAAGGGGCTGAAGGCTTCCCTGAATGTGGGCGTCGCATTTGGAATATTGATGCAGAAATGGGTTGAATCTCTCTCCAAAAAGAATGCGGATTAGAAAATCGCGTGCTCCCTTGAGAAAACCTCGGCCATCTTTTCGGATATTGTTATGAGCTGCTTTTCTGTGCTTATGTGGAAAAGCGCGAGGGCGTCCTTGTCGAACTGGTAGAATTCTACCTCGTCGTCCTGATAGTGGCTTATCATGTCCGAAAGGTAGATGAGGGTCGCCGTCTTCCTGTATTCCTCTTTCGCGTTTTCCGGGTCGTGGTGGTGCCTTATGACTTCTGCTATTACTTCTGGAAAATTCCATTTCTCGGCTATCAACGCACCGATTTCCCCGTGGTTCACGCCAGCCAGGAGCTTTTCGAATATGTCGTTGGAAATGTTCTTCTGCTCGCATATCGACTTCATTTTTTCGGTGGTCTCTGGATGGGCCTTCTCGTAGATGAGTTTTCCCATGTCGTGCAGAAGTCCGCAGACGTATGCGTCCTCAACCACAACCCTTTCGTGGGCGCAGAAATTCCTCGCCAGTTCGTAGGCGTAGAAGGCGACCTTGTATGAGTGGTCCCAAAGCTCCTTGTGGTGGGCTTTTTCCTTTGCGTCCAGGCTTTCGATTGTGGCTACGGAGATGAGCATGTTCTTTATGCCCCTGATGCCCACGAGTTTGACCGCCTCGTTTATGCTCCTGCACGGAGCCGAAAGTGCATAGGCCGCCGAGTTGACAAGCTTGAGCAAGTCAGTCGCGAGGGATACGTCGCTTGAGATGAGGCTCGCGATTTCCTGCATTTTGGAGTTGGGGTCGTCCAGCAGCCTCTGGATTTTTACGATGTTGTCCGGAAACTGAGGAAGGTTGTCTATTATCTGGACGAACTCGTGGGAGACCACGGACAGGTCTTTCCTTGTCTTTTCGTTTATCGGAAGAATGATTCTGGTGATTGTCTCGCCGTTCTCGCTTATGACCTGGTAGTTCTCTTCTGTGAGACCGATTTTCTCGAGCATGAGAATCATGATGATGATGCCGAGTCCCGCGCCCTCCGATGCGTCGAGGACCTGGTTCATGGCCTGGTCGACGGACGTGTACTGCTGCGCCCTTGAAAGCTTGTCGTGGATTCTCTTGTACTCGTAGAATGTCATCTCGCAGTTGTTCTTGACCTCAAGCTTGATTTTGTCGTTCTTCGCCTGGAGAATCAGCTTTATGTACAGCCCTGCGTCCTTCTGCTTCCTCATGTAGTGTTCGATGTTGTTGAGGGTGTCTTCCTTGAAATTCTTCATCCCCTCTTCGTATTGCTTTGGGTCTTTGATGTCCAGCCCTTTTTCCTTGAAGTAGATTCTCTTTGTGTTCGCCTTTTTTGAATTTGTCGTCAGTTCGTTCAGACAGTACTTGAGATACTCGTTCATCGGGCTTTGGTCCAGCTCCTTGAGAAATGCCGCCAGAACGTCTTCCATGTACTCTGACATTTCATGGGGGAGCGTGTATGACACTATGGACAGAGGAATTCCGGCCCTGATCGCCATTTTTATTTTTGAAATATCAAGTGTAGTTTTAGAATTCGGCATACGTATCTCTTTTTTTAGTGAAACAATGATATCAGCAATATCATAACACAAATTTTAGCATTTGAAAAATACAATGGAATTGACAAGCGTTTTCGTTTATGATTTTGTTCATGTTTGATTCGTTTCTTGCGCAAATCCTTGTGCTTTTTCTTCTTTATATTTCGGCTTTGCGAATCTTTTTTTTGAGGATTCCCCGCATTGACGCAGCGGCGGTTGTTTCTCCGTTCGCGTTCATGGTCGCTGTCGTCTCGTTTTTCATCTGGGGCTTCTCTGTGCAGCTGGCGGCTCTCATGGCCCTTTCATTTGTCTTTTTCCTTACGAATTTCCGCGCCATCCTCCGGCTTTCATCGGAGCTTTATGTGGACCATTATTCAGTTCCGTTCGTGATAGCGACCGTCGTTGAGCTTGCTGCATTGATTGCGCTTTCTGTCTTTGTCGTTCAGTTCAGGCCCGTCCGCTATGGCGTCTCCGATTTTGCCGTCCAGAAGGAGGAGAGGGATTTGGCCGGCAGTTTCGCCAACGGATTTTTGTTCGACGACGAAATTTCGGAGAAGGTGAGGGGAAAGGTTTCCGGCCGTGTCTTCGTCTACAGGCCGACCGAGAAAATCGAGTGGATTTCCTCAAAGGATTCTATTTTCAACAAGCCTTCGGAAAACTCGGCCGGAAATTCTGTTGCCGCAGAGGATTTTTCTTCGGACCAGGCTCCGCTCGTCTTGTTCGTTGGAAGCCCGTACGCTTCTGTTTTGGAATACGAGCCGTACTTGATGATGCTTGCCCAGGAGGGCTTGACCGTTTTGGCCGCTGACTTCTTTCCGACCGACATGACGCTCTTTTCCGATTACAGAAATTCACGCTTGTTCAGGCGGCCAGAGCTTTTGCGGATGAAATTCGAGGAAGAGGAGGATTTCAAAAAGATGCAGGCTGAAATCGACGGCTTCACGAAGAGGGGCTACGAGGCGCTTTCGAGGATAGCGATTGTAAATTTCAGAAAGGAAGACGGCTCTCAGAGGAAGATTTATTATTTGACTGACGGTTTGGATACAGAGAGCGTCTTTTCGTTCTCCGACAAATTTTCCGAAAATGTCGCCGGAATGCTGCAGCTAGAGACGATTCCCGAGTACAAGACCTCCACTTTCGGCTTTCCAGAACAGACAGATGTCCTGCTTGCCTCCAAGCTTGGTTTGAAGCGCGACGGGGAATTTTTCATTCCGAGGTACATGGCGTTCAAGACGGTGCAGAAAATCGGAAGCGCGCTGCCGAAAAAAAATGTGGAAGGACAGGGAGAAATCGAGGGCGAGGCCGAGGAAACATCAGAAAATGAACCGATGAATAAAACAGATGGAGAAAAAATATGAACTTGCATGAACTGGACAAATTCTTCAATTCGATACTTCACAAGGAGAATTTTTCGTCCGACATTTCGCTCAACGGAATCCAGATTGAGAATTCCGAGCCTAGAAAAAAAGAGATAAGGAAGGTCGCCTTTGCCGTCGATGCTTGCGAGGCGACCGCCCGTCTTGCCGCCGAAGCGGGAGCGGACGCGCTTTTCGTCCATCATGGGCTTTTCTGGGGGCACTGCCAGACTGTGACAGGCACCCATTACAAGAGAATCAAGGCCTTCATTGAGAGGGACTTGGCGTTGATTGCCTACCATATTCCGCTCGACGCGAACGAGGAGGTCGGCAACAACTTCGGCTTGGCTCGTAGAATCGGGCTTGTGGAGCCGAGACCGTTCGGAAAATGGCGCGGCATGACGCTGGGCGCGATTGGCGAGCTTGATGGGGAGGTGTCCTTGGACGAGCTTTCAAGGCGGCTGTTCCCGAACGGTGAGAAGCCCCTCCATGTGCTTCCGTTCGGAAAGAGCGGCATCAAGAGGGTCGCGATAATATCGGGCGGTGCCGGCGACGACTTCGACCAGGCCGTCAGAGCCAAGGCCGACGCCTTCATAACGGGCGAGGTGGGGCACGAGGAGTACCATCCAATCGAAGAGTCTGGAATCAATGTGATAGCGGGCGGCCACTATCAGACAGAAACTGTGGGCGTTGGACTGATGAAGGAGCGCGTTGAAAAAGAGCTGGGGCTTGAGACGGTCTTCATCGATTTGCCGAC
>CAMHLH010000169.1 GCA_946185925.1 uncultured Treponema sp. | reverse complement strand
CGCCGCCAAAAGCTGGGGCGCGCGTCCCTTCACGTTCCATCTGACGAATTCGTTCTTCCGCGGGACAAGGGCCGTTATCTGTCCCTTGTCGTCGTCGCTGTCGTCGATTTCGATTTCAACCCTGTCGCCTGGGGCGAGCGGATTGTAGTAGTCCGTGTCCAGCTTGAGGCGTTTGCTCTTGAATGTGCAGTACCTGATTTTCTTTGAAGAATTGCCTGAGTCGTCCGATGGGGGCTGGTCAGAATTTTCGTCGTCGCATTCTATTTCGAATGTGTTGTTGCTTCCGTTCAATACGGTTCCTTGTAGTTGAATCATTCTTTTATTATACAATGGTTTCATGAATTTTTGTATAATCGAGGCATTTTCACGGAAAAGGAGTTTGAAAATGAATGAGAAAATCAAGAACGCGAAGAGTACGTTGAAAATTTGAAGAAGATTCTGTCGGCGTTGTCGGCGGTGTTGCTTTTGTCGCTGTCTCTTTCGGTGCTCTCTTGCGCGTCCTCTCCGTCGTCTGACGGCTCGGCGGTTTCCGCCAGGAAGACCAAGGCCGTGCTGACGAAGAATCCCGAGAGGATGTTCTGGACAATAAGCGGAACCGATGCAAACGGCAAGCCTTCCCATGTCCACATACTCGGCACAATCCACGTCGCCGACGAAAGAGTGTTCCCATTGGGGGACAAGGTGATAGAGACCTTCACGACCGCCGACAGGCTCGTAGCCGAGATTTCCCTCGACGACATCCAGATGAATTTGATGGCCTCCGTCATGGATGCGATGAGGGAGGACGTTCTTCCCGAGGGCAAGGACATTCTTTCCGACCTGAGCGAAAGCCAGAGGTCGATGCTCGCTAGCATACTCGGCGACCAGCTCGGGACATTAAGCCGCTTCAAGCCCTGGGTGTCGACGACTTCCTGCCAGAATGCCTATCTCGGGGGAATCGGCTTCGACGCGAGATACGGAGTGGACATGAGCATCTACGGCTATGCTGTGGAGAACGGAAAGAAGGTGGAGGGTCTGGACACTCTCGAGACGCAGCTCGGAATCCTCCGCTACGGCGACTACGGCACCCAGCTCCAGATTCTGAAGGACCTCCTCGACGACCTCGCGAACCCGACCGAAGTCCACTCGATGATGATGTCGCTCTACGAGGCGTATTTGAAGGACGATGTGGCCGCCGTCGGGAAAATCTGCCTCGACAACATGAAGGCGGACGAGAAGAGGAGCGCAATCTACAAGGACTACGACAGGATGCTCTACAACGACAGGAACAAGGCCTGGGCGGAGAAAATCACGGAGTACCTTGACGAGGGCGGGGAGACCTTCATCTTCGCCGGCTGCGCCCACTTCACCGCGGGAGAGACCGTCTTCCATTATCTGAAAAAGCTCGGAACTCTGTAGTTCTCTAATCCGCAAAAAAAAGGAAGCCCCGGACATGAACGCTCTTCGTGTTTGGGGCTTCCTTTTTTCTTTTGAAACTTTCTCCGCTTTTTCAGACGACGACCGTTCCAGACACCATCGCGTGCTTGCCGCTTTCCTTTATCCGGTTCCCCTCGTCCAGGAGGACGACGTTCGGGAGCCAGCCGTCGGCCTTCTCCTCGTCTATCCATGTGAACGTGACGATGATGATTTTGTCACCGACCTGCGCCATTCTCGCGGCCGCTCCGTTCAGGCAGATTTCGCCCTTCTTCCCCGGGATTATGTATGTGGAGAACCTAGCTCCGTTGTTGATGTTGTAGATGTCCACCTTCTGGTAGTCGTGCATTCCGGCCGCCTTGATGAGGTCGGTGTCTATCGAGATGGAGCCTTCGTAGTTGAGCTTCGCGTCCGTGACCGTAGCCCTGTGGAGCTTTGATTTCAGCACTTCTATCTGCATGTTTTTCTCCTGCCTTGTTGATTGTTTTTTACTTTGTCCGCTTTCTGATTCCGCCGGTCAGTCACCTGTTCATCTCAAGGGCGTTTTTCACGCCCAGGAGGACAAGTTCCGGCACTATCTCGTCGAAGAGTCCGTACTCCTCGAACGTCCTCGCGAATCCGCCAGTCCCGACCACGAGAGTCCTCTCGCCCCTGAAAATCTGCTTCTGGTACTGGTAGCAGATTTCCTTTATGGAGCCTGCGTTTCCGTAGAATATTCCAGACTGTATCGCCTCGATTGTGGACTGCCCGCATATCCTGTTCGGGCGCACAATCTCGACCGTCGGAAGCTTGGCCGTGCCGCTCGCCAGCGCCTGCATGGAAATCTTGAGTCCAGGCATTATCGCGCCGCCGAGGTATTCCTTCTCCTTCGTCACCACGTCTATGGTCGTCGCCGTTCCCATGTCGATGACGATGAGGTTCTCGTTCGGGTGCTTCGTGACGGCTCCAATCGCCGCCGCGATTCTGTCCGCGCCGATTTCCTTGGGGTTCGCGTACTTGAGCTTGAGTCCGGTCTTGATTCCCGACTGGATGAACAGCGGCTCGATGTTGAAATACTTCTTGATTGCGCTTGAGAGCGAATAGTTTATGGGCGGCACGACAGAGCAGCAGCAGCTGTCCTCTATCGAACCGCTGTCCACTCCGTTCTCCCTCAGCACGCTCCTCAGGAATATTCCTATTTCGTCCGACGTGGAATTCTTGTTCGTCGTCTGCCTGAACTGCAGCACAAGCTTGTCTCCGTCGAAAATTCCGCCCGTCATCGTCGAGTTGCCGACATCCAGTGTCAAAATCATTTCCTATCTCTCCGCGTCCACGTTGTCGATGAGCCTGACTCCTTCGAGGAAGGCCGCCGCGTAGAGCCTGCCGTCCATCTCCGTCACGTAGTCCACCGTGAAGCCGGCTTCCGAAAGGAGCTTCTCCTTCTCTTCGATTGAATTCTTCATGACGAGAATCTCGTGGAGTTTCGGGGCCTTCTCAAGCCCCTCTTTGGAGAGCTTCCTGTTGCGGCTTGAAATCGCCAGTCCGTTCTCCTCCCTGACGATTGGGCAGGGGATTATGTTGATGTCGAGGAAGAACGCATCAATCATGCCCTTGAGGAGCTTGAACTGCTGGAAGTCCTTCTCTCCGAAGTATGCGTTCGTCGGCCTGATGATGTTGAAGAGCTTCATGACGACCGTGAGCACCCCGTCGAAGTGTCCCGGGCGTTTCGCCCCGCAGAGCGTCTTCGAGAAGTCGGTCTCGATG
Organism: uncultured Treponema sp.; assembly: GCA_946185925.1. GTDB lineage: Bacteria > Spirochaetota > Spirochaetia > Treponematales > Treponemataceae > Treponema_D. Next base: position 2,602 of record CAMHLH010000169.1, on the reverse strand, counting down.
ACCTTGTACTTGTAGTCGTCCGGGTACATGACCTGGTAGGTCGGGGCGAAGAGGTAGTCGATTCCCGCGCTTTCGAGGAGCTTCACGTCGTCGTCGAAATTGGCCGGGTATGTCGCGAGGTCGTTCTTGTCGTTGAACTGCGTCGGGTTCAGGTAGACGCTCGCCACCGCGATGTCGTTCTCAGCCCTGTTCCTCTTCATGAGCGAGAGGTGGCCGTTGTGCAGCCCACCCATCGTCGGCACGAAGCCGATTCTCTTGTCGGCGAAATTCTTCCTTTCGTTCTTCCATTCCTCAACTGTTCTGATTATCTTCATTTTCGATTCTCCGTTTCTCTCTTTCTTGCCTTGTCTCTTGCCTTATCTGCTGATGTTCTCGTCGAAGGGGAACGCCGCAGCCGACACTTCCCTTGCGTATTCGTTGAGCGCGCCCGTGATGAGTGAGAGCCCGTCCATGTACTGCTTGACGAACCTCGGCTTGAAGCCGCTCATTCCGAGCATGTCCTGCAGCACGAGCACCTGCCCGTCGCAGTCCCTTCCGGCTCCGATTCCGATTGTCGGGATTCCGACCGACTCCGTTATCTTCTTCGCCAAGTCCTTCGGTATGCATTCGAGGACGAGCGAGAAGCAGCCGACTTTCTCGGCGAGTTTCGCTTCCTCTATGATTTTCTCCGCGGCTTCCTCCGTCTTCCCCTGCATCTTGTGTCCGCCGAACGCCTGGTAGAACTGCGGCGTGAGCCCGAGGTGCGCCATCACTGGAATTCCCGAAAGCGCGAGGTGCTCGAGGATTTTCTCCTGTCCGAAGACGCCCTCGATTTTCACAGAGTTCGCCCCGGCCACGAGGAGCCTTCCCGCGCAGTCCGTCGCGTAGTCCTGCCCCTTCCTCGTCGTGAGGAACGGCATGTCGGCGACTATGAACTTGGACGTTCCGTTTCTGACTGAGCGTGTGTGCTCCTCCATCCATTCCATTTTCGTGGGGATTGTCGTGCTCTCCCCGTGCATCACCATCGAGGCCGAGTCTCCGATGAGAATCGTGTCGATGTCCGTCTTGTCGATGATTTTCGCGAATGTGGCGTCGTAGCAGGTCACCATCGAGATTTTCCTGCCGTCTTTCTTGTAGGCCGCGAAGTCGAGTGTCGTCATAAGTACCTGTCCTTTTGAATCAAGTCTTTGGATTTGTTTTTTGTTCCCGGAATCAAAGCCCCCGACGGAGGTCTCTGTCCCTGTTTCGATATTACATTTTTTGCGGATTTTAGAAAATAGTGCAGTTTGATTGAAAATACCGCAAAGTCTTGAAATGCTTGCTGAAAATATCGAGCAAATTCCCCTCCATGCGTGCTAGAATTGACTCAGCAAAAAAACAATTCATACAGGAGATTTTTCAATGACAAAGAAAGAGATTGCCGCTTTGATCGACCACACCAACTTGAGCGCCTGCGCGACGAGGGAGGACATAAGGAAGCTCTGCTCCGAGGCGAAGGAGTACGGATTCGCCTCCGTCTGCGTGAACCCGTCGTTCGTGAATTTCGCCTACAACGAGCTGAAGGGCAGCCCCGTCAAGGTCTGCACCGTGATTGGCTTCCCCCTGGGAGCCGACACCGTGGACAACAAGGCCGCGAGCGCGGCTGTGGCGGTGGACGAGGGCGCCGACGAAATCGACATGGTGCTGAACCTTTCGTTCGTGAAGGAGGGCGAGTGGGACGAGCTTGAGAACGAGATTGCCGCAGTCGTGGACGCCGCCAATTCCGTGGAGCTTTCGGACGAGAGGAAGTCGAAGAAAATCGTGGTGAAGGTGATTCTTGAGACCTGCTATCTTTCTGACGAGGAGATTGTGAAGGCCTGCGGATGCGCGGAAAGGGCGAATGCCGACTTCGTGAAGACTTCCACCGGATTCGCGATTTTGAAGGGCAAGGACGGAAAACTGCTCCCGAACGGAGCCACCGTCCACGCGGTCGAGCTGATGAAGAAGACAGTGGGCGACAGGCTCAAGGTCAAGGCGAGCGGCGGCGTGCACAATTTCGACGAGGCAGTCGCGATGGTGGAGGCCGGAGCCTCCAGAATCGGGGCCTCTGCCGGCGTTCAGATTGTGAGCTGAGGCTCCGGCCCGGAGCCGCCCTGAGCATCTTTCTGCGGCTCCTCCTTCTTCCTCGCCAGCTCCCACTTCATCTGGTTGTTGACGAGCTTGAAGGCGACGCGCTTCTCCTCGTAGAGTCCCGTGAGGTAGGAGCGTATCGTGCTTCCGATGAGGAAGAACTGGCTGACTCCGAGCCGGATTCCGTTCCTGTCGGCCACTTCCTTGAGGATTTCCTCGTGCGTCTTGGGGCCGGTCTTGAGATTGTCGAGGATGAGGTTCTCCGTTTCGAGCACGGCCAGCAGGTTGAGCTCGGCCAGCCCCTCTATCTCCGTCACCATGTCGCCGTGGCCGGGGATGTAGAAGTCGGCTTCCGTTTCCGCGACTTTCCTTATCGATTCTTTCGACTGGCTTTCGTCGAGCAGGTACTGGATCCAGTATTTTTTGAGGACGTTCCTCCCCGAAATCGCGTCGCCGAGGAAGAAGGATTTCGTTCCGTCGGTGTCCGTGATGAGGAAGCCCGCCGGTTTCAGGT
>CAMHLH010000168.1 GCA_946185925.1 uncultured Treponema sp. | reverse complement strand
CTGTCGGCTTTCGCTACAAGTTCCTCGACTTCTTTTCTGAATCTTTCGTCTTTCTCTTCCGCAATGTACTTTTTCGCGCGGGACAAAATCTCTTCTTTTTCCATTTTTTGAACTCCTTAAATTTATAGATTGTCTGCTTTTTCAAGCATCTTAGTTTCCCATTCCAGCAAGTCCTTTTCAACCTGCTTGTAGTCTGGAACCGTAGATTTCACGTCTGCCATGATTCTGAACACTGGCTCTGTTCCGCTTCCCCTCATCCAGATGAAGGCGAGAGGCTTCTTGTCCTCCCCGAAGAACTGAACTTTCAGGCCGCCTTTTCCGCTTATAGAGTAGTCGATTACGTTCCTGATTTCCTGCGTTCTCACGGTTGCGATTACCTCGTAGCCGCAGAATCCGTACTTCTCCCTCATCTCGGCCTTCTTTGCTGCCCATTCTCCTTCGAAAACCGACTGGAAATTTAGCTTGAGCTTGGCGTGGTTCTCTGTTTTTATGTGGAGAATCGCCCTCGGCTCGCTGACTCCTGTCGTCGCGTATTTCGGCAGCGTCTCCAACACGTCTATGAGGGTGAAGTTGTCCTTGCATGACTCGTACTTCTCCATCTGGCCGCTTCCTTCGCACCAAATGTGGAAAAGCCCCCTGCCGAAGTCGCTGTCCTTGAGTACCAGAAGCTTGAGCAGGGCGAAAAGTGTGTTCAATGGATCCCTGACAGCGGCCGGGTGCGTTATGTTCCCCCCGTTCGAGCCTTCGCCCAGGATTCTTATGTTGAAGCCCTCGTTTCGCTTCTCCCTTGCCAGGTTCACGACGTTCGCCTCTCCGACTTCCGACCTGAAGACCTTCGCGTTGAACACTTCCGCTATGTCCTCGATTCTTAGCGACGTGGGGCAGTTGGCGACGACCGCCAAATCCATGCCTTGCCCCATCGAGCCCTTGTTTTCTCCGGGAGTGTGGTTCTCGGTGAAGAACTTCATCACCTTGTCGGAATTCGACCATTCGTTGTCTATTTTGCTCTTGTAGATGTCGTATGCCAGTTCCGAAAGCACCGAAAGCGCGAAGACCTCCTGCGCCTTTATGACTTCGGCCTTGTTCGTCTTCGGGTTCCACGCGACGAAATTTCCCCTGTCTCCGTCGCAGTCGGGCATGAAGCCAAGGAGGACTTCCTTGTGGCCTTCGTCGTGGAGCCTTTCCATCTCCCTCGCCACATAGACCAGATTCTCCGGTTCAGGAATTATTCCGTGGACGATTTTTCCTGGCTGGTTGTTTATTGAATAGAAGCTTATTCCTATCTCTTTGAGGAACGAAGGGTCGATGGACAGGGTTCTGGCCGAGCCGTTCATGTCGCATACCACGCCAATCGGCTTGTCGCTTATCATTCCCCTCGCGACCGCGAAGAATTTGTTCTGCCTTGTTATGTCGTTCGTCGCCGAAATGACCGACTTCGCGAACGACCTGTAGATGGAGCTGGCCTCCCTCATGACAGCGACGCTCTCTGCGAATACCCAGTCTAGGTCGATGTCGGAGCACTTCATTGAAAGCCCCTGTATGTGCTCCTCGATTCCGTCCTGCTCGCACCTTCTTTCAAATTCTTCTATGAGTTTTGCGTTGTCCTCGGGTTTCAGGACTCCACCGTCGTTCAGTCCGAACTTTATTCCATTGTGTCCGATTGGATTGTGGCTGGCCGAGATGTAGACGAACGCGTCCGCAGTGTGGGCGTAGGCCATTATCTCCGGAGCCGCTATTATTCCGGCGTAGCTGACGGCTATTCTCTTTGCCATGAATATCCGCAGCATAGCGTAGGCGATTTGGGGACCTGTCGGTCTCGTGTCGATTCCAAGAATTATCGATGGTGTGCGTTTCTTGTCCAGGATGAAGTCCGCGAAGACCTCCGCCGCTATGGAAGCCAAGAGCCTGTCGTCGTCGCTTATTGTTGGAAAGCTATCGTTCTCGTCTCCGGATTCTGCGAAGACTTTGCGCCAACCCGAAGCGGATAAAATCATGTTGTGTTTCATATCATTGATTTTAACATGGATTGCCAAATTTGCAAAAATAAAATTGACTAGTCGGTGAATTCTTCTCAAAACTAAAGAAGAAAGAAAAAAAATGTTTTATGATTCAGATTCTGAATTTTTCGAAAAATCTAAATTACCCAAGGAATGTATATGGACTATATCGATGTTGAGATGCCCAAAGCGGGCGATACTGTTGTCGTTGGCATGTCTGGCGGCGTTGACTCCACTTTGGTGGCCATGCTGCTCAAGGAGAGGGGCTGCCGTGTGATAGGCGTGACCATGGCTTTGTGGAAGGGCGATTTGCCCCCTCTGCCGAACGGCCAGAAGCTCCACGGCTCATGCTACGGGCCGGACGAAAAAGATGACATAGAGGCCTGCCGAAAATTCTGCGCCGAGAACGGCATCGACTATCATGTAATCGACGTGAAGGACGAGTACCACAAGCAGGTCCTTGAGTATTTCAAGGCCGAGTACAGGGCTGGCCGGACCCCGAATCCGTGCATAAGGTGCAATTCCCTCATAAAATTCGGCGCGCTCATAAAGGGCGTTGAGGCCATGGGCATCGACTATGACTGGTTCTGCACTGGCCACTATGCGAAAATCGTCCATCCTTCAGAGGGGCTTTGGGGGACGGAGGAGAGGCCTGCCATGATAGCCTGCGCCTCGGACGTGACGAAGGACCAGGCGTATTTTCTCTATAGGATTCCTTCCAAGACTCTCGAAAAGGTCCGTTTCCCGCTCGGCTTCACGGAGAAGAAGGATGTTTTCAGGATGGCCAGGGAGAGGAATCTTGCCGCCGCCGAAAAGGCCGAGAGCCAGGACTTCATTCCGCCCGAGTACTTCGAGGAGCTTTTCAAGGACAAGCCGAGCGTTCCCGGCGACATAATCGACCTCGACGGCCACGTGCTTGGCCGCCACAGGGGCATAGAGCATTACACGATTGGCCAGCGGAAGGGGCTTGGAGTGAGCGCGCCCTATCCGCTCTACGTTCATTCCATTGATGCCAAGGAGAATCTCGTTGTGCTTGCGAAGGACGGCGATTTGAAGTGTTCCGGGCTAGTGGCGGACGATTTCGCCTGGCCCGCGGGTGTCGCTCCGAAAGAGAAATTCGATGCGATGGTGAAAATCCGCTTGGCTTCGAAGCCTGTGAAATGCACGGTCGAGCCTTACGCTCCAAAAGACGGCGAGTCGTTCAACGGAGGGGCCTACATGGTGACTTTCGCGGAGCCGCAGCGCGCAGTGGCTCCAGGACAGTCGGCGGTCATCTACCGGGACGGCGTGATTGCGGGCGGTGGCGTCATTTCTAGGTCTTTTTGACTTTATAACGAAAAATTATATTTTTCTGCCCTGCTTTTTTGCACAAAACGAAAAAACAGGGATAAGTAACCTTTAGAGAATCGATTCCAAAATATCAAAAACTAGAGGTTTCTTATGAAAAAAACACTTACCGGCGCTTTCAGAATCTTCGGAAGCGTCGTATGCATATCCGCTCTCACAATCTGCGCATCCGTGCTTCCGTTCTCCTGCAGCACCGACGACGGTGTGGTTGCAGGCACCGACAAGGCCCTTTCCGACTCCGCTCCGCCTATGCTGCTTTCTTTCAAGGTCTTGGACTCGAAAAGTGTGAAATTCACATTCTCCGAGGCCGTGACGCTCGGAAATGTGACACTCACCGATTCCGATGAAAAGTCCTTCCTCGTCGACAGCTCCTGCATACATATGAGCGAGGACAAGACGTCCGCTGAAATCGCCATAGAGGGCGGCACTGAGGTCGGAAAGAGCTATGTGCTCAAGAGCCTTGTGGCGGATTCTTTCGGAAACACGATGGAGCTTGAGCAGAATTTCATCGGCTTCAACGAGAAAAAGGCCAGAATCGTGCTGAGCGAGGTGAGGAACAAGCCTTCCGCCAATTCCAGTGAGCCTCTGAAGTCGAAGGTCGAGTATGTCGAATTCTACGTTCTCGATGGCGGCAACCTTTTTGGGCTTGAGCTGAAGCTGGGCTACTACGCAAAATCGTACAAATTCCCTTCAATCGATGTATCGTCGGGCGAGCGCATCGTCCTTCATCTGAGGTCCTACGGAACTCCATCGATGGGCTTTGTGGACGAGCTTGGTTCCGACTTGGAGAAGTCCACCGCGCAGGACTCTTCTTCCGCAAGGGATTTGTGGTTCCAGAACACTTCTTCGGTAATCACCCAGAATGATGTGGTCGTCCTTGTCGACAACTACACTGGGCTTGCCGTTGACGGACTCATGTCCGCCACGTCTGGTAAGGAATCTTGGTCGAGAAAGAACCAGAGCCAGCTGGCATCCCTGCTCGTCTCTTCTGGCGTGTGGAGCAGCGATTCCACAGAAGCCGCTGTTGTCTCCGACAACTCCACGGCCGCTAGAACGCTTTCAAGGCAGAATCTCGCGCTTGTGGCCGAGGCCTATTCGAAAAATCCCGACGCCGTTGTGCCTGTGGCCACATCCGATTGGATAGTGGCATCGAAAGCGACTCCGGGCGAGGAAAATTCGACATTGGTCTATTCAAAATGATTTGAAAGCCCGTCTTAAATGGCAATTTATCAATAATTCTGATAGATTTTTCCTTGAAACACAAAGAATTTATTCAGGGGTAAAAAATGTCAGAATTATTGGCGCCTGCGGGCAACATTGAGGCGTTGGATGCCGCTATCGGGGAGGGAGCTGACGCTGTCTATCTCGGTCTCAAGAGCTTCAACGCCCGTTTGAGATCTTCCAATTTCGCTTGGAACCAGTTCGAGGCGACCGTCCAGTCTCTTCACAGGCAGAACAAGAAGATTTATGTCACGGTGAACACGGTGAGCGAAGAGCGCGACCTTGAGCGGCTCTACCGTTTTCTCGGCTATTTGAACAAGATTGGTCCGGACGGACTCATCGTCCAGGATTTCGGCGTCGTCCGCATGTGCCAGGAGTTCTTCCCTGACCTTGAGCTGCACGGTTCTACTCAGATGAACGTTGAGAGCGCGGCCGGAGTCAACCTCCTTTCGAAGGAGGGGCTGAAGCGCGTTGTCGTCGCCAGGGAGTTGGGGCTTGAGGAAATCAGGAAGATAAAGGCCAGCACCAACGCAGAAATAGAGATGTTCATCCACGGAGCCTTGTGCGTGAGCGAGTCTGGGCTTTGTCTTTTTTCAAGCTATCTCGGTGGAAAATCGGCCAACCGCGGCATGTGCACCCAGGCCTGCCGCCGCTTCTACACGGCCGAAACCAGCGAGGGCGAGAAGCAGGGCTTCTATTTCTCTCCGTGCGACATGCAGCTCATCGACAAGATTCCAGACTTGATGGAAATCGGCGTGGAGTCATTCAAAATCGAGGGGCGCATGAAGAGCGCAGAGTACGTCGGCTCTGTTGTCGCCGCATACCGCTATCTCATGGATCACTATCAGGAGGACAGGAAGGGGGCGTTGGCGAACGCCAAGAGGCTTCTTTCTACGGATTTCGCGAGGTCCAAGACTTCCTACTGGTACAATTTCAAGACGAACGACGAGGGGGTGCAGAAAGCCGGCTCCCTCATCCTCAATCCGAACCAAGCCGGGGGAACCGGAATCTATCTCGGAAAAATCGAGTCTTTCGAGCAGCCTACAGAGGAGGCCGACAGAAGGGCGAGGGAGGCTTTTGAAGCCGCCGGTCCTGACGCGGATCCTGCCGATTTCAGGATAACGTTCGCCCATCTCACCGGCGGAAACTACGATCCGGATCCGGGCGACTCGATCCGCCTCCACCGTTCGGACGACACCGGCCGTGTGAGCCACAAGGTCCGCACTGTCTGGACTGACGACGAGACCGGCAAGAGGTACATCGATGTT
>CAMHLH010000167.1 GCA_946185925.1 uncultured Treponema sp. | reverse complement strand
GAAGACCCGACATTCCAGACAGAGCTTGATCCAGAGTCGAACGAGACAATCATCAAGGGTATGGGTGAGTTGCACCTCGCCGTATACGTTGAGCGCATGAAGCGCGAATACAAGTGCGAAGTCGAAGTCACACCTCCAAAGGTAGCATACCGCGAGTCAATCACGACAGCGGCGAACTTCAACTACACACACAAGAAGCAGACTGGTGGTTCTGGACAGTACGGACGCGTCGCCGGAATCATGGAGCCGTTGGCCGACAAAGACTACGAGTTTGTCGACGCAATCAAGGGAGGAGCAATCCCGAACGAATACATCCCGTCGTGCGACAAGGGATTCCGCCGCGCAATGGAGAAGGGTTCACTCATCGGAGCTCCTGTCGTTGGAATCAAGATGACAATCAACGATGGTCAGTACCACCCGGTCGACTCTTCGGACATCGCATTCCAGACTGCGGCTATCGGAGCGTTCCGCGAAGCATACGCAAAGGCGAAGCCGGTCATCCTCGAGCCAATCATGAAGGTTTCCATCGAAGGACCTACAGAGTTCCAGGGCAACATGTTCGGTCTCATCAACCAGAGACGCGGCGTCATCCTTGAGACTACAGATGAGAACAACACGTCTGTCGTAAACGCAGAAGTTCCACTTTCTGAGATGTTCGGATTCTCTACAATCCTCCGCTCATCTACACAGGGAAAAGCTGAGTTCACAATGGAATTCTTGAAGTACGGAAGGGTTCCAAACAACGTGGCCGACGAATTGACAAAGAAATACCAGGAAGACAGAAAAGCTGGAAACGCTTAATTTCTGGAACGCACGCCCAGTGCGTTGGATTCAAATGCGGCTGGATTTTCCGGCCGCCAAAAACAATTACAGGAGCTTACTTTTATGGTAAAACAGGATCTTTATGAAAAAAGCCCAGTTCGTCTTTTTGATGCTGCCACAGACGGCGGACTCAAAGCGGGTGAGCTCGGACTCGTGACATCTAAGAAAGGTCTTGGAAAGACATCTGTTCTCGTTCAGTTCGGAATGGACACTCTTCTTCAGGACAAGCAGCTTATCCACGTAACATTCGACCTCCACTCTTCAAACGTAATCTACTGGTACGACACAATCTTCACAGAGATTTCCAAGAAGAAGAACGTCGGAAACGCGGAAGAGCTCAAGAGCGAAGTCGTCTCAAAGAGAACAATCTTGAACTTCTCACTCGACAACTTCACACTCTCAAAGGTCGTCAACACCTTGAACGCTCTCAAGGCCGGCGGAATCGCAGTCTCTGGCGTCGTGATGGACGGAATCGACTTCTCCAAAGTCACAGAGGGAGACATCAACTCTGTCGCCCAGTATGCGGCGGCTGAGAAAGTCACTGTCTGGGCTTCAGCGACAGCCGAAGGCGACAAGCTCTCTGATTCAGTTCCAGCAGCTTTCGAGAAATACTTCGCGGCTGTAGTCCACTTGAACCAGAAAGACGGCGTAAAACTCGACGTGTTGAAAATCCACGACAAGAAAGACGTCGCGACAGGCATCAAGCTTGAGACAAAGACATCTTTGTTGACAAAGAACTAAGGTTCTTTCGTAGATGAAAGAAGCCGCGCTTAGGGGATTGCCTTTGAGCGCGGTTTTTTTTGCATAGAAAAAAAATTGGAAAACAACGCCTGTCCAAAATCCGGCAAGCGTCAAATCAACTCGCACACTTCCCGTATGTCTTTCAGAATGCGCTCCGAAAGCTCCTCCTGTATCGACTTGGAATATTTTTCAGAGAATTTCGACTTCACCCCACATGGATTGCTGTTCTCATCGAACAATGTCGTCAACGGAATGTTCAAAGCCGCAGCTATTTTGTCGATTGTCTCCGCGCTCGGAAAACGCTCCCTTGCTTCCATGTCGCCTATATATGCAGTGCTCATCCCGATGGCCTCCGCCAGTTTTTCCTGCGTCAAACCTGCCTGCTTTCTGTAAAATTTCATGTTCTGAATAAAAACGTGCCTAATACCCATGAGTCAATTTTCTAGGGATTCCTTTCTAAAATTTATCACCTTAAACACATAAAAATAAATTTAATTGAATTTTTCTGTGTTTAAGTTATACTTTAACGAAGGTGAAATGAAGCTAAAAAATACATCAAATTCCAAATAGTTTCATTTCAAGGAGAAGAACATGAAAGCATCAAGAAAACTCTATGCATTGGCAATGGGAGCTTTGTCGATTGCGTTTTTTGGTTGCCAGACCCAGAAATTCGAATCCACGACAAACGAAATCACAGCTCAGAAACTTGCGATTAACACATTCATCGACAAAAGCGAGTATCCAGGTGACAGTGGCAAGTACGGCTATGTATACGACTCTGAAGAGGCTTTCGTCGGCGACAAGATTTATGTAGGAACAGGAAGAAAGCAAAGAGCATCAAATCCTTACGAAGCCGGGAACCTTACAATCGCCAGATTGAATGCACAATACGATTTGATTCAGTCTGCATACGACATGGGAGGAGACACTATCATCGAGCCTACATATTCGATTGAAACAAAGGCGGAGGGGTCAGGCTCAAGCAGAAAAGTCCAGTACAAAGTGACGGTCAGGGCTAAAGTAATCCAACTCAAGATAAAATAAATGGAGCTGCAGATGAAAAAGATTTTTCTTTCGTTTTTGCTCTTTTTGTTGATGATACCGGCTTTTTCACTCGGCTTCGAATTCGATTTTTTTTCAGGGACAGGATTCACAGCTGGCTTCACGACAGCAAGTGAAGTTTTCAACCGTTCTTGGGGAATTTGGTTTGACTCTCGCGATGTCGAATACGAATACGAATACAAAAGCAACAACTCCACAACAAAAAAAGCGACATACTCGGACACAAGAAAGACAGTCGGTCCGTATATGCAGTTCGACTGGTCGATATTGCCGTTCGACATTGCGGGGATAGCGAAATGCGGCTTCAACGTCGGCTTCAAAGTCGCAGCTGGTTACGTGTCTTCTGAAAAAGACATTGTCGACGCTCCATTCGACATGATTTGGGCACCGATGATTTCGGCGATGGGACGCTGGAGGGATTTGGACATCACTCTCGGCTGGAAGGGTGCGTTTCACCTTGCCGACTACAGTGTCGGAAACAAAAGGGATGATGACGATGAACTTCAGAAAGGCGGCTGGGTCAACTCATTCCAGATAGGGGTGAAATATGTACTCGGAGGCAGGCACAGCAGTTCAGACTCAAGTTCCGAAAGTTCAGCGGATTCATCATCGGCAAAATCTGGAAGCCAAGACACCTACAACAGAGGAACATCGATAATAAGCGGCTCTGGAATGAGACGGGCAAAATAAAAATCCATTTTGAAAAACAAGAAAAACTCCTTATCATTAGACGTGTTCTATTGACAAGGAGTTTTTTCATGCCCATGCTCAATTTGCCCAGTCTTCAAACAATCGGGATTCCGTGCTATTTTTTTTCATCAAGAGGAACACAAAAATGGCAAACGGAAAAGAAGATTTGGAAGAGAAGAACAAAGACAAAATCGACATTTCAAAAGATTCTTCAAAGATAATCCAATGGACAAGCTTCCAAGGCCGAGAAGACTGCGAAATGCTGCAGGAAAAATCACGCGGCTGGTCGGCAATGAAGAGCAGCCGGGGTGACTACGACGATGAAGACTAGAAAACACGAAGATGCATAGCAAGCCTCATCGGCAAGGAGTTTTTTCATGCGCAGATTTCAGGTAGTTTCGCCTTACGAACCGAGCGGCGACCAGGGGCAGGCAATCGACAAACTTTCAGAAGGATTCCTGAGGGGAGACAGGTTCCAGACGCTCAAGGGAGTCACAGGCTCTGGAAAGACATTCACGATGGCGAAAATCATAGAGAAGGTGCAGCGTCCGACCCTCATCATATCGCACAACAAGACGCTCTCGGCACAGCTCTACAGGGAATTCAAGAGCTTCTTCCCGAACAATGCAGTTGAATATTTCGTCTCATACTACGACTACTACCAGCCGGAAGCGTATGTTCCGGCACGTGACCTCTACATCGAAAAGGACGCGGCGACGAACAAGGAAATCGACGCGCTCAGGCTCAAGGCGACCTACTCGCTCATGGAAAGGCGGGACGTGATTGTCGTGGCCACTGTATCGTGCATCTACGGACTTGGAATGCCGGATCTCTACAAGGAAATGCGCGTGCACATCGAAAAAGGCGAACTTTTCGACACGAAAAAATTCGAGCTGCAGATGGCGCAGATTCAATACCAAAGAAACGACATGGTTCTGGAACGCGGAAATTTCAGGGTCAGGGGAGACGTAATCGAAGTTTTTCCGCCATACATGGAAACGGACACGGCATACAGAATCGAGCTCGACTTCGACGAGATAGCGAAAATCAAAAGGTTCAACGTCATAACGAGGGAAACGGAGGAGGAACTCGACGAGATGCAGTTCTACCCGGCAAAGCACTTCGTAGTCCCGCAGGAGAAGCTCATCGAATCCACAGAGAAAATCATGGAGGAAATGGAAAGGCAGGTGGAATTCTTCCAGTCGCAGGGGAAGATGCTGGAGGCGGAGAGGATAAAGACCAGGACGACGCTGGACGTTGAGATGATGAAGGAGATGGGCTACTGCTCAGGAATCGAGAACTACTCAGGCCCGATTTCAGGACGCAAAAGAGGAGAGCCGCCGGCGACGCTGCTCCACTACTTTCCCGACGACTTTCTCTGCATGATTGACGAGGCGCACGTCTCGGTGCCGCAAATCGGAGCGATGTACGAAGGCGACAGGAGCCGCAAACAGAACCTTGTGGACTTCGGATTCAGGCTTCCGAGCGCGCTCGACAACAGGCCGCTCAAATCCGAGGAATTCTGGAAGAAAATCAACCAGGTCATCTATGTGACGGCGACACCGCGCGAGCAGGAAATCAAGCAGTCCACGCAGGTAGTCGAACAGATAATCCGCCCGACAGGACTTCTGGACCCGATAATCGACGTGCGCCCGAGCGAGGGGCAGATGCAGGACATCTACCGGGAAGTCAAAGAACGAATCGCAAAAAAAGAGAGGAGCCTGATTCTGACATTGACGAAGAAGATGGCTGAGGATTTGACGGAATACCTTCTGGGGCTGAACATGAAAGTCCGCTACATCCACTCGGAGATAGACACATTCGAGCGCGTCGAAATCCTCAAGAGCCTCAGGACGGGTGAAATCGACGTTCTCATCGGAATCAACCTCTTGAGGGAGGGAATCGACCTGCCGGAAGTGAGCTTCATCGCTATTCTCGACGCGGACAAAATCGGTTTTCTGCGCTCGACGACGAGCCTGATTCAGATAATCGGACGCGCGGCAAGGAACGAGAACGGAAAAGTCGTCATGTACGCGGACGTGATGTCGCCAGCCATAAAGGAGGCGGTCGCCGAGACAAAGCGCAGGCGCGAAATCCAGCAGAGGTACAACGAGGAGCACGGAATCACGCCCCACACGGTGTCGAAGGCAGTGCAGGACATCCTCGAACGCCAGCAGAAGGATGCGGACGAGAACGCGGAAGTCGAGCTTTCAGTCCTCAAGAAATCCGCGAACCTTTTCGACGCGAAACAGAGGAAAAAGTTAATCGAAGCCCTCAAGAAAGAGATGGGCGAATGCGCAGACAGGCTTGAGTACGAGCAGGCTGCGGCGATACGCGACCAGATAAACGAAATCGTGGCGACCTACGGGAAGTGACTTTGCAGGCTAAAGCCGCCTAAAAAACGCCGCCTACTTCCAGCTTGAGCGGCGGTCTATGCTTGCGAAGAGCCTGTCCTTCGCGCGTGACTCGTACTCGGTGCCCGGTTTTCCGTAGTTCGCGAACGGGTAGATGGAAATTCCGCCCCTCGGAGTGAAGATTCCCTCGACTTCAATGTACTTCGGCTCAAGAAGCCTCACCAAGTCCTTCATGATGATGTTCACGCAG
>CAMHLH010000166.1 GCA_946185925.1 uncultured Treponema sp. | reverse complement strand
CTTCCATTTCGATTTCGCGGAGGATTTTGATGACTTCCTCCCTGAATCCTGTTCCGGCCGGTGTGCAGTGGTAGAATTCCCTCGAGTACATCGGGAACGGGTTTCCTCGCTTTCCGCAGGTCATCTTTGCCATCTGCCTGATTGTGGAGAATTCGTCCTCGATGAGCGACGAGTCGATGTCGCTGTCGCCTTCGCCCGCGTCTCCAAGCTTCTGCTCCAGCGAGATTCCGATTTCCTTGGCTTCCTCAAGGTCGGCTATGAATTTTGAGATGTCCTTGTCGATTCTCTGGAGTCCCCTGAGACGTTCGAAAATGTCCGCGAACATGCTCTTCTGCGCGTCCGTGTAGGCTCTCGTTATGTTTCCGTCCAGTCCGATTACCTTCTCGTGCTCGCAAATCGTCTCGATTCGGTTCTTCAGTTCGCTTTCGAGGCTCTGCCTCTCCGCCATCTTTGAATTCGCGAATCCTTCCGCCGTCTGGATGCGTCCGTCGTTCTTCGCCTTGAGCTGGAGGAGTTTCTGCTTCTCTCCGTTCTCGCCAGACTCAATCCTGACCCTTTTTTCGTCGGTCGCTGACGGAGCTATGTGGTTCTTCGCGATTTCCGAGAGCCATTCGTCGAGATAGTAGACAGGCTCGCCGGTCTTGTTCTCGAAGAAGGCCGTGGAGAAGAGCTTTTTCTGCTCCGGCGTGAAGAGGGAAGGGAGGGCGACTCCGTATCTTATGAGCATCCTCTTCGCCATCGGAAGCCTCTTGTCCACGACTTTTGAGCTGACAACCCTGAGCAGTTCCCACCATGCGCTGACAATCTGCATTCTGTATTGGCTTTTCTCTTTCGGGTCCTGGCAGGTGAGGTACTTTTTCAACAGCTGGTTGACCCTCTGTCCCGCGGTTCCCTCTCCCTCAAGGGCTGTCTTGTAGTAGCTTCCGTTGTCGTATGTCTTGTCGTCGAAATATCCTGTTGATTCTTCCGAGTGAGTTGCCTCGATTGGGAGGAACTTCTCTCGCCTCATGTCGACTTTGTGCGGGGCTGCGTTCGGGTTTCCGTCCAAATCGACGGCTGTCGTTCCGATGTTGTCCGTAGAGAAGTCGAACATGCTGCCGCTGTCCGAGTCGCTGCCGTATGAAGAGTAGCCCGGTTTCGAATCGTTCACGTCAGCGAGCATGGCCGCTATCGTCGGGTCGATATCGTCGTTGTTCAAAAAGTCCATATCTTTCTCCTACAAAAAAATCAACTAAAAATTATAACATGAAATCATACAAAATCGTAGGAGTGGAGGCTTACTTCGCCCGAATGCAAGTTTTTTCTCCTGCCCTCGGAATCCTCCACCACGAGTTCCGCCCCGTCCGTTATGTCCACGACTTTTGCCATGTAGGAGTCTCCCTCGATTCCTGCCGCCGGGTTCACGGTAACTGTCCTTCCCGTGAGCATGGATTTCGCCTTGTAGGCTTCAATCATTGCGCTGTCCGTGTTTCCGCCTTCCATTCTGTCGTACATCGCCAGAAGCCTTCCAGCCACGGCCGCGACAAGTCTGTTTCTCTCGACTCTCTCCTGTCTGCCGCCTTCCTTGAGTATGTCCTCCACGCTGCCTGCGACTTTCGCGAGTTCCCCGGAAAAGCCTCCGTCCCTCACGTTTATGCCGATTCCGACTATTGCCGCCTCTATCGTCCCGGTCTCGAAATTCGATATTCCCTCCGTGAGAATCCCGGAAATCTTCTTGAAGCCGTCGCCTGCCGGCAGGAAGACGTCGTTGACCCACTTTATTCTGCTCCCGCTTTCCCCGTCCAGCCCGTACAGTTCGTCCACCGCCTGGCAGACCGCCACCGCCGCCGCCGCCGTGAGCAGGGCCGGGTTCGTTATTCCGTTCCTCGGCGAGTAGATGATTGTGAAGTAGATTCCGGAGTTAGCCGGGGACGCGAACGCCCTCCCCATCCTTCCACGTCCGGCCGTCTGCTGCCCGGAGACTATTATCGAGCGGTGCAGTTTTCTCCCGTTCTCTGTCAGCTCTCCGTTTTCCTTGCGGAAGCCCCCCGACGAGACGCATCTTCTCTTCGCTTCCGTGTTCGTGGAGTCTATCGTGGTGAATGTTTCGATGCTTCCTGGATTCGCGCCCGTCGATTCCATGAGCTGCCTTATCCTGCCCTCCGAAATCCTGTCCGGCTCGGCTACGAGCCTGTAGCCCTTGTTGGTGACCGCCTCGATTCCGTACCCTTCGTCCCTGAGTGTCTTGATGGCCTTGTTCACTGCCGCCCGGCTCACATTGCACTCCTTCGCCAGCGACTCTCCCGACACGAATCCGCCGCCGCCCAGGATGTCCAGTGCTGTCTCTTTTGTAGTCATCCCGTCACCTCTTTCCCAAAAGTCCGAAATTCTCCACGGGCGTCGAATAGGCGATTCCCATTCCCGGCTCCCTCAGGCACTTGAGGTTCCTGATTGATTCGAGCACGGCCTCTTTCTTCTCCGACGGCACTATAATCATCAGCATCTCCTTTTCCGGCACGATGTGGGTTCCGAAGAACTGCTCGTCGGTCTCCCTGGCCGTTCCCCGCGCGTTCACGACCGTTCCGCCGCCCGCGCCCGCTTTTCTGGCCGCCGCCATCACGTCGTCGGCGTATCCCTTGTTGACTATCGCGCAAATCATCTCGTTCATGGTATTGACCTTCCTCTTCGGTTCTTCGTCTCTTTTTATTCCGTCGCTTCCGCTTCTGAAAAACGCGTCCACGTCCGTCACGAAAATCTCGCCGAAGCCGCGCCTCTCCTTCGACGTGGCCCTCTGTATCGTCTTGTATACGACGTCCAGGACGGAATCCTCAAGAATCATCAGAATGACGTCCTTCGTGGATTCCCCGAGTCCAAGCACCGCCATCAGGTTGGATTTTGCCAGCCCCCTCCCTATCAGGACCGTTCCGCCCCTGCAGCCGCTTTCCATCGCCGCTTTCGTGAGCCTTTCGCCCCTGTCGTGGGGGACTATGCTTGTGACGAGCTTCATTTATCTCCTCCTGACTGCTTTTTTGCCGCTAGAGTCTTGAGCCTGTAGAATATGCCGAGAATCTGTATCGCTATGAGCGGTGTCATCGCGACCAGTGATATCACGCCGAACGCGTCCACCGCCGGATTTCCGCCCGATGCCGCGCTCGCTCCAAGCGTGAAGGACAGGACGAACGTGCTTGTCATCGGCCCTGACGCCACTCCTCCCGAGTCGAACGCGATTCCGGTGAAAAGTTTTGGGCAGAAGAGGGTGAGGAGAAGGGAGAGCGCGTAGCCTGGAATCAGAATGTACCAGAGAGAGAAGCCGAAGAGCACCCTCGCCATCGATATTCCTATCGATATCGCGACTCCTGCGCTCAACGCCGCCAGCATTACCTTGCGCTTTATTGTTCCTCCCGACACGCTCTCCACCTGGTCCGTGAGCACCCACACAGCCGGCTCCGCCGACACCACGACTGCCCCGAAGACGCAGCCGACCAGAATCAGCAGGATGATTTCCACCACGCCCGGAATGTCGAGCGAGCTTGTCAGTTCCCCGGCCGAGTTGAAGACTTTCACGAATTTGTCGCCGGACACGGCGAATTCCCCCAGAATCTCGCCTAGCCTTTCCCCTGCCGGCATGAAGCCGCCCTGCGCGCCAAGCAGGAAGAGGACAAGCCCCACGAAGCTGAATGTGAGTCCCCTGACCATCCTTATGACCTGGAAGGGCGGCATCTTTATCAGGAATATCTGGAAGATGGCCGCCATGACGACCAGGGGCGACAGCGCGCTCGCCACTTCCTCGATTGTGGACGGGAGCATGTTTATGAACACCGAAAGCCCCGCCGCCGCCGCCGAGGACGCGGCTTCCTCCGCCGAGGAGCCCGCCCCTGAATCCCCGGAGAACATTCCGTAGACGCAGACGGCCGCCACCGGCCCTATGGACGCTATTCCTGTGAGTCCGAACGAGTCGTCGCCCGAATGCTCGCCGGAGCCTTCCTTCGGCGACTTCGACCGTACGGCCGCGACTCCGACGCCCAGCGCCATGATGAAGGGGACCGTCATTGGCCCCGTAGTCGCTCCGCCGGAGTCGAACGCGACCCCCTGGAACGTCGCAGGGGTGAGGAAGGCCATCGCGAAGACGGCCAGATACGAGACAATGAGGACGGCCCTGAGGGGAACCGAAAGCACCGTCCTCAAGATGCCGAGCGTGACGAACAGACCGACGCCGGCCGCAATCGATATTATCAGCCCCCACTTGGACACTCCGCTCGCGATTCCCCGCACCTGGTCGGCGAGGACCTGAACGTCCGGCTCCGCTATCGTTATCATGAAGCCGATGAAGAATGCCGCCCCCAAAAGCAGCGGCAGGTTCCTCTTGGATGTGAGTGCCGCTCCGGCCCGCTCTCCGATTGGAAGTATTCCGATGTCCACCCCCAAAAGGAAGATTGTCAGTCCCAAAATGACCAGCACACCGCCTGTCAGGAATCGCGACATCGTTTCCCAGCCGAGAGGGGCGATTGTCGTTCCGAGAACGAAGACCAGGAGCATTATCGGAGCCACCGACGATATCGTCTCCCTTAGTTTCAGATACAAGTTCATTCAGTAAAGTCCCTGGTGAAAATCCTTACTTGTAGCAGTTCCAACCCTTGCTCTCGATTCCGTCTATCCACTGCTTCGCGAAGTGCTTCGCCCCCTCCAGGTCCATGTCCCTGTAGTTGCCGCACTGGATTTCGTTGGCGGCCGGTATCTCTCCCTCCCATTCGGCCACTTTCTTGAAGACCGGGAGCAGGTGCTTCGCTATGAACTCCTCGTCCACGTCGCCCCAGACTGTGAGGTAGAATCCCGTCCTGCACCCCATCGGTGAGAAGTCTATCACCGTGTCGATTTCGTCCCTCAGGTATTCCGCGACGATGTGCTCTATCGTGTGTATCGCGCCCGTGGGCATGAATTCCTTGTTCGGCTGGCATATCCTTATGTCGAACTTCGTCACCACGTCGCCTTTCTCCCCGACCTTCTTCGCCGCAGTCCTCACGAACGGCGCCACCACCTTCGTGTGGTCCAAATTGAACGAATCCACGTTGTACTTCTTTAGCTCTGGCATGTTTTCAACCTCCAAAATTTCAAAACATTCTATAAACTGTGACTTCTACGCTGCTACAACCGCTCTATGATGCCTTTCACCGTGAGCGCGCTCATGTTCGCGGCTGTCTTGTCGTTGAAGCTGTATGTCGACTCCTCTCCGTCGTCGGCGCAGTCGCTCATGCACCTGAGAATCAGGAACGGCGTCTTGTTGACGTAGCATGCGTGGGCTATCGCCGCGCCCTCCATCTCGACGCAGGCCGGCGCGCAGAGTCCGATTATTTTTTGCTTCGCTTCCCTGCTTGAGATGAACTGGTCTCCGGACGCTATCCTTCCCTCCACGATTTTGTGGCCCTTGAAGTCCTCCGTGTCCTTGAGTCCGTTGAACGACTCCAGCGCGGCCTTCCTCATGCCCTCGTCGGCCTTGAACACCGAAGTCTCCATGCGCGGTATGACCGTGGGCTTGTAGCCGAAGCCCGTCACGTCGAAGTCGTGGTAGACCGCGTCCGTGGACGCCACCATGTCCAGCACATCTAGCCCCTTGCCAGCCGCGCCCGCAATCCCCGTGTTGATGACGTGCGTCGCCCCGAACTCCCTGATGAGCCTCTGCGTGCACAACGCCGCGTTCACCTTGCCGATTCCGCTCATCACGACCACGACGTCCTTCCCTCCGATTTTTCCGGAGACGAATCCGTCCCTCTCCGTCTTCTCCTCCGCTATCGATTTGAGGTAGGTGACCTCCTCCTCCATAGCTCCTATTATTCCTATCCTTGCCATTGATTTCTCCCTACGGCGTCTGGTTCGGCCGTGCTGCTTTTTGCTTTGCGGTTCCATTTTCCGTCCCCGCCGCCATCATTCTATCAGATTGCTCAA
>CAMHLH010000165.1 GCA_946185925.1 uncultured Treponema sp. | reverse complement strand
GAAGAAATGAAGTACTCGATGACCGAAAGACCTTCCTTGAAGTTCGACTTTACAGGAAGTTCGATGATGTCTCCGTTAGGCTTAGCCATCAAGCCACGCATGGCGGCGAGCTGAGAAATCTGCTTCTTGGAACCACGGGCACCGGAATCAGCCATCATGTAGATTGTGTTGAATCCGTCCTTGTCGTCCTTGAACTGCTTCATCATTATGTCGGTGAGCTTGTCGTTCGTGCGCGCCCAAATATCAGTAACCCTGTTGTAGCGTTCCTCGGCCGTGATGACACCCTTAGAGTACTGGCTGACATATTCCTCGGCCTGCTTGTTGGCCTCGTCCACCATCTGCTTCTTTTCCGGCGGAATGAGGATGTCGTCCATTGAAAGAGTCGCTCCGAAGAACGTAGCGTTCTTGTATCCGACGTCCTTGATTGCGTCGAGCATCTTGATTGTGACCCACGGTCCCTGCTTGTGGTAGACAGTGGTAATCATCTTCTTGAGGTCCTTGTCGCCCATACCGGTCGTGACCTTCTTCTCAAGATCCTCTTCCGTGACGTGAGGGTTGATGAATCCAACCTCGTCAGGCATTGCGGAATTGAACCTGATTCGTCCCGCAGTCGTCTTGATTCTGTCTCCAACGTTGAAATCACCGTCGTTGAAAGCATGCTTCGGAGCCGGAACTGTAATCAAAGCCCCCCAGTCGATGTAGCCACCCTCGGCAGCCATCGTCGCTTCGTCTGCGCTTGAGAACCACTTGCCGGTTCCCTTTCCACCGCGCTTGACAGAAGTCATGTAGTAGATTCCCAAAACCATGTCCTGAGAAGGAAGAACGATAGGGTTTCCGTTGGCAGGGTCGAGAAGGTTTCTTGCCGAGAGCATGAGCGTCCAGCACTCCATCTGAGCGGCCTGCGTGAGCGGAACGTGGATAGCCATCTGGTCTCCATCGAAGTCGGCATTGAAGGCCTTGCAAGCGAGTGGATGGAGTTTGAGAGCCTTTCCTTCGACAAGAACCGGTTCGAACGCCTGGATTCCCAAGCGGTGCAAAGTAGGAGCGCGGTTGAGCATTACAGGGTGCTCACGGACAACCTCGTCGAGGTTCTCGAACACGCGGGGATCCCCCTGCTCTACGAGAGTCTTTGCCTTCTTGATGTTGAAGACGACGCCCTTGTCGACGAGCTTCTTCATGATGAACGGCTTGAAAAGCTCAAGAGCCATCTTAGTAGGAAGACCGCACTGCCAGAGCTTGAGCTCCGGTCCAACGACGATAACGGAACGTCCAGAATAGTCGACACGCTTTCCCAAAAGGTTCTGGCGGAAACGTCCCTGCTTACCCTTGAGCATGTCGGAAATAGACTTGAGCGGTCTGTTGGAAGCACCCTTTACGGCGCGCTTCCTCTTTGTGTTGTCAAACAAAGCGTCCACGGCTTCCTGGAGCATTCTCTTCTCGTTCCTGATGATGATGTCAGGAGCGGACAATGACATGAGCCTGTTCAAGCGGTTGTTTCTGTTGATGACGCGGCGGTACAAGTCGTTCAGGTCAGAAGTCGCGAAACGGCCTCCCTCAAGCTGAACCATCGGGCGGAGGTCAGGCGGAAGGACAGGAATGACATCCAAAATCATCCAGCTCGCCTTGTTTCCAGAATTTCTGAAGTTCTCCACGATTTCGATTCTCTTGAGAAGACGCTTGTCAGTCTTTGTGCCCTTCTCAATCATCTTTTCGCGGAGCTCTGAAGCGAGTTCGTCGAGGTCGAGGTTGTCGAGGAGCTTCTTGATTGCCTCGGCACCCATGCCAGCCTCGAACGCTTCGCCGTACCTCTCCTCCATGTCGTTGTACTCGTCCTCTGTGAGGAGCTGCATTTTCTTGAGTTCAGTCTCGCCAGGATTGATGACGATGTATTTCTCGTAGTACAAAACGGAGCGGAGAGCCGCAACCTGCATGTCGAGCAAAAGCCCCATGCGGCTAGGGACCGAGCGGTAGTACCAGATGTGGCTCACAGGAGCGGCAAGTTCGATGTGGCCAGTACGCTCGCGGCGAACCTTGAAGTGAGTGACTTCAACGCCACAGCGGTCGCAGATTACGCCCTTGTAGCGGATGGACTTGAATTTTCCGCAGTAGCATTCCCATTCCTTTGTGGTTCCGAAAATCTTTTCACAGAAAAGACCCTCTTTCTCAGGGCGGAGAGTTCTATAGTTGATAGTCTCCGGCTTTTTTACTTCACCATACGACCAAGCGCGGATGTCATCCGGAGAAGCCAACTTAATTTTAATAGAATCGAAATCTTTTATGTCTCTCATTAGTCTTTACCTTTTAGTAGCTGATAAGCACGCATGGAAACTGAAAAAGCGAAATCCATGCGTGTTCCGAACCTACTTATTTGTCCTCTTTGTCAAAGCCTGAGCCTGAACCAGACTTGTCAATGAGTTCCTGGTCTCTTTCCGTCAAAGCGATGCGCTTTCCCTGGGCGTCGTAGATTGTGAAATCAAGCGCCAAGCCGCGCATTTCCTGGACGATTACGTTGAACGACTCAGGAACGCCAGGTGTCGCAGAAGGATCACCCTTGACGATGGCCTCGTAAATCTTAGAGCGTCCGTTCATGTCGTCGGATTTGATTGTCATCATCTCCTGCAACGTGTTGGCGGCACCGTAAGCCTCCAAAGCCCAAACCTCCATTTCTCCGAGACGCTGGCCTCCGAACTGGGCCTTACCACCAAGCGGCTGCTGGGTTACGAGAGAGTACGGACCAGTAGAGCGGGCGTGCATCTTGTCGTCGACCAAGTGGTGCAACTTGAGATAGTAGATAACGCCGACGAAAATCGGGTTGACGAACGGCTCGCCAGTGCGTCCATCGCGCACAATCTGCTTGCAGTCCGGGCTGAGACCGGCTTCCTTCAACTTCTCGGCAATCTGCTCCTGAGAAGGCGTCTGGAAAGCAGGACATTCAAAGTACTGGTTGAGATAGCGGCCGGCGATTCCAAGCTCGGACTCCATGATTTGTCCGATATTCATGCGGGAAGGAACGCCGAGCGGGTTCAAACAAACGTCGAGCGGAGTTCCGTCCTCCAAGTAAGGCATATCCTCTTCCGGCAAAATGCGGGCCACGACACCCTTGTTTCCGTGGCGTCCAGCCATCTTGTCGCCCTCGCGGAGCTTTCGTTTGTTGGCGATGAGAACCTTGACCTTGGACTCGACACCAGGTTCCAAAGCATCCTCTTCCGTCCTCTTCAACTGCTGGACATCGATTACGACGCCCTCGACTCCATGAGGAACACGGAGAGATGTATCGCGGACATCCTTCGACTTCTCACCGAAGATGGCGTTCAAGAGCTTGAACTCAGGAGTCGTCTCAGTCTCGTTCTTCGGAGTGACCTTTCCGACAAGAATGCTTCCAGTTTTTACCTTGGAACCGATTGTGATGATACCCTCGGCATCCAAATGCTCAAGTTCCTTCTCGCTCACGTTCGGAATGTCGCGTGTGATTTTCTCAGGTCCAAGCTTGGTCTCGCGGACTTCAATTTCGAATTCCTTGATATGAATTGAAGTGTACATGTCCTCTTTGACAACACGCTTGCTGATGAGAACGGCATCCTCGTAGTTGTAGCCATTCCACGGAACGAATCCGACGAGCAAGTTGCGGCCGAGAGAAAGCTCTCCGTTGAACGTAGCAGGACCATCGGCAAGGACGGCCCCCTTCTCCACCTTCTCTCCGACCTCGACAGTCGGCCTCTGGTGGTTGCAAGTGTCGTTGTTCGTCCTCTGGTACTTGAGAAGCGGATATTCGTCGATTTTCTCTGAACCATCGACCTTGACCTTTATCAAAGTGCTTGAAACATAGATGACTTCTCCGGCATGCTTCGCCTTCACGAGAACGCCAGAATCGTAAGCCGCCTTCTTCTCCATTCCGGTACCGACATAAGGAGGCTCCGGGAAGAGCAAAGGAACGCCCTGACGCTGCATGTTGCAACCCATCAAAGCGCGGTTGGCGTCGTCGTGCTCCAAGAACGGAACGAGCGAAGCCGAAACAGAGATTACCTCGCGAGGAGAAACGTCCATGTACTGGATGTCCTTCACAGAACGAGTCGTGTAGTCGCCGCGGTGGCGAGAAGAAACCATCTCTGTAGGGAAGGAACCGTCGGCCTTCATGCCTTCGGCGACCTGTCCGATGTAGTATTTGTCCTCGTCCATGGCAGACAAGTACTCGACTTCGTTCGTGGCCTTTCCATTCACGACCTTGCGGAACGGAGCCTCAAGGAAGCCGTATTCGTTGATTTTTGTGTAGATGGCCAAAGAGACAATCAAACCGATGTTCGGACCTTCAGGAGTCTCAATCGGGCACATGCGTCCGTAGTGGGTGTAGTGTACATCGCGGACCTCGAATCCAGCGCGGTCGCGGGACAAACCACCAGGTCCCAAAGCGTTCAAACGCCTCTTGTGGGTCAACTCAGAAAGCGGATTGACCTGGTCCATGAACTGAGAAAGCTGAGAAGAACCGAAGAATTCCTTGATTGCCGCAGTAATCGGCTTGTTGGAAATCAAGTCCATCGGCTTCATCGTGGAAGTCTCTTTGTTGCTCATCCTTTCCTTCGCGATTCTTTCCATGCGGGCGAAAGCGGTCTTGAGCGCGTTCGTCATCAACTCGCCGACAGAACGGATACGCCTGTTTCCGAGGTGGTCGATATCGTCCAAAGGCTCGATGTTGTTGTATACGTTGATGAGGTGCTTCATCGTCTGGATGATGTCGTCCTTGACGAGAGTGTGCTCCTCAACAGGTTCCTTGTAGCCGAATTTCTTGTTGAGCTTGTAGCGTCCCACGCGTCCGAGATCGTAGCGGCGGTTTGAGAAGAACATGCTCTCCAAATCCTTTGACGCATTCTCGACAGTGATTGGTTCACCCGGCATCAAAATGGCGTACACGGCAGAAATCGCGTCCTCTTTCGTTGGCTCCTCGTTCTCGGAACCTTCCTTGACGAATTTCATGTCCTCGCGCTCGAAACAATTGATAATCATCTCGCTGTCGAGAGATGGATTGTCCTCTTCCTTGTTGTCAGGATTCGTGCGCGCGTTGAATTTGATGACGGTAATTTTTTCGATTTTCTGAGCAATCAAATCATCGATGTCATGCAAGTGGAGTTTCGTTCCAGCCCTGAAAAGACGTTTCTTCTCGCCGTCCTCGTCATCGATGTCGATAGGGCGCGCCAAAACTTTATCGACCAAAGAATCCTTGTTCTTTGCGTCGACAGTCACATCCTCTGTGACATAGAAGCACTTGATGATTTCTTCACGGCTGTTATATCCAAGAGCACGCAGGAAAATCGTACCGAGAATCTTCTTTTTTCTGTCGATTTTTGCGAAAATCAGCTCTTTCTTCTGGTCAATTTCAAATTCAAGCCATGAACCACGGTAAGGAATGATGCGTGAAGAATAAACGCCCTTCTCGTGGTTGAAGATGACTCCCGGAGAACGGTGAATCTGGGAAACGACGACACGCTCAGCACCGTTTATAATGAATGTTCCGCGGTCTGTCATCAAAGGGATATTGCCCATGAAAATCTTCTTTTCCTGAACAGTTCCTGTATCCTTCAAAACCAAGTTGATCCAAGCCTGAAGAGGAGCGGCGTAAGTCCTGTTTTTCTGCTTGCACTCCTGCTCCGACAACGAAGCCTCGTCCAATTCGTACCTGTCAAAGTCGAGGTACATGTTTCCGTCCTGGCTTTCAATAGGAAATGTTGAAGAGAAAACTTCCTGCAAGCCCTTCATCTCCAAAGGCTCGCCCGCGTCAAGTTTCTCTTTCTGAAGGAATGATTCATACGATGATGTCTGAATGTCGATGAGATTAGGAATCTCCATGAAATTCTGGATATCCTTGCCGTAGTATGTACGGTTAATTACCTTGCTCTTAGCGAACATCGATTTCTCCCGCTGGGGTTTATTACTATTTCAAACTGCTACATGACAAATTCCATGTATGACATACAC
>CAMHLH010000164.1 GCA_946185925.1 uncultured Treponema sp. | reverse complement strand
CTGCATGTGGGAGTCAAGGTTCCCTGAACTGAGAAAAAAATAACTGCAATTTTCGAAAGAAAAGAAGAGGAAGTCTTCGAGGCTTCTTCTGCAGAAGCATTGGCAGCATAACTGCCTTGCCGGAACCCAGGTTACGCTGTTCCTAGTGGTCTGATGTTCCGTCGATAATAGGGACTTGCTTTTCGGTGTTTCAGGTCGCCGGAGGGGACTCTTTAATCTGAATACGGAGGAGACTCTTGCCGTGCTGCCAACTCCTCCCGACAACCACCTCGCACGGATAAACATGTAGATGTATCTGGCTTGCACTTTCGGACGCGGGTTCGATTCCCGCCATCTCCAGCAGACCCCAAAAGCCTGTCCTTTTCCTTGAGAAAACCGGACAGGCTTTTTTCTTTCATGTGGCTGGAAATTGTGCTATATTCAATGAAAAACAAAAAGAGGCAAAGAATGAATTCTGATTTGATTGAAGACTACAAGATGTTTTTGAACGCTGGAAAGACTGAGCGCGAATGTGTTTCCCGGATAATTTCATGGGCTGAGCAGGCTGGATTCAAGGATATTTCAAAATGCGACAAGCTTTCGGAGGGCAGCAAGGTTTATGTGCAGAAGATGGGCAAGGCGATAGCCCTTTTCACGATAGGAAGCGAGAGCATAGAGGCTGGAATGAACATTCTTGGGGCGCACATCGACTCCCCAAGGCTCGATGTGAAGCAGAATCCAGTTTACGAGAACGACTTCATCGTCTATCTCAACACTCATTACTATGGCGGAATCAAGAAGTACCAGTGGGTGACTCTTCCGCTTGCCATTCACGGTGTCGTGTGCAAAAAGGACGGTTCTGTCGTCAATGTCGTCGTCGGCGAGAGCGAGAGCGACCCCGTCTTCGTCATCTCCGACATCCTTCCGCATCTCGCGCAAAAGCAGATGAAAGGTTCTGCCAGCGAATTCATTCCCGGAGAGAGCCTCGACTTGATTTTGGGGAGCGAGCCGCCTAAAAAGAAGGGCGACGACGATGACGAGTCGAAGAAGGGCGACAAGGTGAACGCCAAGAAAAGAATCCTTGGGCTTTTGAAGGACAAGTACGGAATCGAGGAGGAGGATTTCGGTTCCGCCGAGCTTGAGATTGTTCCCGCTGGAAAAGCCCGCGACCTCGGCTTCGACCGCTCCCTTGTTTTGGCGTATGGTCAGGACGACCGCTCGTGCGCCTACACTTCGGTGCGCGCCCTCATCGAAAGCCCGTGCGGAAAGAGGACGAACTGCTGCATCTGCGTCGACAAAGAGGAAATCGGGTCTGTTGGCGCGACGGGGATGGGAAGCCACTTCTTCGAGAATGCCGTCGCTGAAATCATAGCCCGTCTTCCTTCTGGCTATTCGGAGCTTTCTTTGCGCCGCTGCCTTTCAAACTGCAACATGCTCTCCAGCGATGTGAACGCGGCTTTCGACCCGATGAACTCCGACCTCTTCGACAAGGCGAACGCAAGCTTCTTGGGTGGAGGCATCGTCTTCAACAAATACACTGGCTCTCGCGGAAAAAGCGGAGCGAGCGATGCGAACCCTGAATTCATCGCAAAACTCAGGAATCTTTTGGACAACAGCAACGTGAAATACCAGATGGCGGAACTCGGCAAGGTCGACCAGGGCGGTGGCGGCACAATCGCCTATCTCGCCGCGAAATACGGAATGAACGTGCTTGACGCTGGTGTGTCAGTTCTCAGCATGCACGCGCCGTGGGAGATAACGAGCCGCGAGGACATAAGCCAGGCTTTCAACGCGTACAAGGCCTTCCTGACGTTGTGATTTTCGCTGGCCGCTTTTAAGAAGAATTTTTTCGAAAAAAAAGGTTCGGTTTTCCGATTGGATGTCCGAACCTTTTTCGTTTGTTATGCAGAAGCCTGGCTTACAAGAAGTGTCTGGGCGTCTGGAATCACTTTGGTCTCCACGATTTCCTTTGTTATCGTGAGCTTTTTCTGTCCCTTTACGCTCGGTGCCTCGTACATCAAGTCCATGAGCATCTTTTCAACTATGGCGCGGAGTCCGCGCGCACCCGTCTTCTGCTTTATTGCGATGTCCGCGATTTCGTCGAGTGCGTCGTCTGTGAAGCTGATGTCCAAATCGTCCATGGCGAACGAGGCTTTGAACTGCTTTGTTATGGCGTTCTTAGGTTCCGTGAGGATTCTCTTCAAATCCGCTTTTGTAAGCTCCTTCAAAGCCACGTTTATCGGCATACGTCCAATCAACTCTGGGATGAGTCCGAACTTTACGAGGTCGTCTGAGGTGCATTCGTTGAGAAGATCCATCTTCTGCTCCTCATCCATCTCCCCGACGTTGCTTCCGAATCCCATCGAGTGGGCAGAAACTCTCTGCTCGATTATCTTGTCTAGTCCGACGAACGCCCCTCCCATTATGAACAGGATGTTTGTCGTGTCGATTTGGAGCATCTCCTGGTTCGGGTGTTTCCTTCCGCCCTGAGGAGGAACCGAAGCGACAGTTCCCTCGATGATTTTCAACAAGGCCTGCTGTACGCCTTCTCCAGAAACATCCCTGGTTATGCTCGTGTTCTCGCTCTTCCTCGCGATTTTGTCGATTTCGTCGATGAAGATGATGCCTTTCTGGGCTGCCTCGATGTTGCCGTCGGCCGCATTTATGAGTTTCAGGAGGACGTTCTCAACATCTTCTCCGACATATCCGGCTTCCGTCAATGTCGTCGCGTCCGCAATCGCGAATGGAACTTTGAGCTTCTCCGCGAGCGTTCGCGCGAGGAGCGTCTTTCCGCTACCTGTCGGACCAATCAAAAGGACGTTCGACTTCTCGATTTTTATTCCGTCCTTCGTCTTTTTTCCTCCGAGTGACATTCTCTTGTAGTGGTTGTAGACAGCCACGGAGAGTGCCTTCTTCGCATAGTCCTGTCCGATTATGTATTGGTCGAGGTATTCCTTGAATTCTTTCGGGGTCGGTACCTCCGACATTTCTATGTTGGGAGTCTCGCTGTACTCTTGCTCAACAATTCCTTGGCAAACAGCTATGCAGTTGTTGCAGATGAAGATGCCTTTTGTTGGAGCGGCAACGAGATGGTGCTTGTCGTCTCCCTCCTTTCCGCAGAAGGAGCATCTGTTTATCGAGCTCATGAATTTCATTATTTCCTCTCCTCAGATTTTGACTCTGAAGATTTGCTTCTTGCCGGCATTACATGGTCGACGATTCCGTATTCGAGGGCTTCGTCCGCTGACATGAAGAAATCCCTTTCGATGTCTTTTGCCACAGTGTCGAAATCCTTTCCAGTCTTGTCGGCGAGGTACTGAATAGAAAGTTTTTTGAGTCGGAGAATCTCTTTCGCCTGAACTGCGATGTCGCTTTCCTGTCCCTGAACGCCGCCTGAAGGCTGGTGAATCATCACTCTCGAAGATGGAAGTGCGTATCTCTTTCCCTTCGTTCCGCCTGCGAGAAGTATCGCACCCATAGATGCCGCCTGCCCCATGCAGATTGTCTGGATGTCGCACTTGACGTACTGCATGGTGTCGTAGATTGCGAGACCTGCCGTGACGCTTCCGCCTGGAGAGTTGATGTACATGCTTATGTCTTTCTCCGGATTTTCCGACTCAAGGAAAAGAATTTGCGCCACAACGAGATCTGCCGCCAAGTCATGGATTTCGCCATCAACGAAAATGATTCTGTCTTTTAGGAGGCGAGAGTAGATGTCGTAAGACCTCTCTCCATTGCCACTGCGTTCGATTACAAAAGGAACATTGTTGTTCATCTGCTCGTTCATATTGATCTCCTTTCTAATATCCAAAATGACTCTAAAAAAAAACGGAATGCAGCCAATACAACGGTAGCACTCCGCTTTTTTGCTCAATTAGAATCTACTAGTTTTTGAACAATTCGGCAAACTTTACCTTGTCGCCCTTCGACACTTTCACCTGCTTGTAAAGCTCGTCGTAAAGCTTCTGCTCCTTTGTGCTGTCGATGAGGTACTCCTTGGCCCTTGCGTCTTCGTAGTGCTTCTTGACTTCATCGAGAGTGATGGCGTTCTGCTCCGCGATTTTCGCATACTCGGCGTCGATTTCCTCTGGAGTGACGTCGATGTTCTTCTCTTTGAGGAGTGTGTCGACGATGATTCTGCTCTTGAGCATCTTTTCAGCCTCTGCGGACCAGTTCTTGAGAGTTTCTTCCTTAGTCTGTCCTGAAGACTTCATGAGCTTCTCCATTTCTGCCGGAGTCGTGTTGAACTGGCGGGCCATCATTCTCCAGCGGCCGTCGAG
The DNA here is from genome assembly GCA_946185925.1 of uncultured Treponema sp. Taxonomy (GTDB): domain Bacteria; phylum Spirochaetota; class Spirochaetia; order Treponematales; family Treponemataceae; genus Treponema_D. The sequence continues at coordinate 1,725 of CAMHLH010000164.1, read as the reverse complement.
CTCTGCGTTGAGCATGCTCACAGGGATGTCGAAAGCGTTCTTCTCGACAAGCTGCTCGAGGAGGGAGTTCGCCTTTGTCTCGTTGATTTTTCTATCTTTTGCGTTGTTGAGCTGTCTCTTGATGTCGGCCTTGAGCTCATCCAGAGTCTTGAACTTGTCGCTGACATCCTGCGCGAAGTCATCGTCGAGCTTCGGAAGGTCGCGGAACTTGATTGTAGTCACTGTGACAGAGTACTTCTTTGTTTTTCCTGCAAGCTCAGAATCCTTGTCGTCTGCCGCGTATGACTTTGAAATCTCTTTTGTCTCGTCTTTCTTCATGCCAACGATTTCATCGTCGATTTTGTAGACGTTCTCCGCTGTTCCGACTGTAAACGTGAATCCGTCTCTCTTTGTGTCTGCGATGTCGTTTCCAGCATCATCTTTCTCGACAATGTTGATTGTGACGATGTCGTCTTTCGCGACAGTGTTGTCCTTTTTGTCGATGACCACTGCGTTGCGCTCCTGAAGTCCCTTGAGCTCCTCTGCAACTTCCTCGTCGCCGACTTCTACCTGTGGTTCTTTGACCTCGATTCCATCGAAATTCTTGACCTCGATTTTTGGGAATACGTCGTATGTTACTGTGAATTTGAGGTCTTTTGTGATGTCGAGGGCAGGAGCCTCCTGAAGAACCGGCTGTGCGTAAGGGAGTGGGCGGTTTTCAGCCTCTTTTTCGTCCTGGAAGATTTCGTCCAAAGATTTGTTGATGAGGTCGCCGATTGACTCAGCCTTGATCTGCTCTCCGTATTTGTGCTCAAGTATGTTTGCAGGAACGTGGCCTTTTCTGAATCCTGGAATCTGGACGTGCTTTACATACTGATTGAGAGTTGTGTTGTAGCTCTCCGCTACATCCTTCTTTGCGACTGTGACAGTCAATTTGACTGAAGATTTTTCGAGTCTTTCGATTTCTTTGGTGACTTTCACGATGAGTTCCCCTTGAAAAAAATGAAGTAAAATAAAAAAAAGCGATTCAGATGAAATCTAAATCGCTTCAGTTAGAGCGGAAAACGGGATTCGAACCCGCGACATCCACCTTGGCAAGGTGACGCGCTACCTCTGCGCTATTTCCGCAAAATAAAATAAACTGCATCTGTTTCTATATTTGCAATAGAGCGGAAAACGGGATTCGAACCCGCGACATCCACCTTGGCAAGGTGACGCGCTACCTCTGCGCTATTTCCGCTTATACATGGGTTAAAGCGATGTGCAATAACTTATTCAAAAGTCTAAAATATTGAAGGAAAAAAGGCAATAAGTTTTTACATTTTTCGGTAAAAATAGAAAAGCCATTTCCCCTTGTTGGTCGTCTCCGTCTTTTGTTTTTGCTAGGCAGCTCCCCTTAAAATGACAAAAGCCTAACCCCAAATGTGAATAAAGGGTTAGGCTTATGCGAGAGAAGGGACTTGAACCCTTACGCCGAAGCACTAGATCCTAAGTCTAGCGTGTATGCCAATTTCACCACTCTCGCTTCTTGACTGGGTATCTCCCTGTCTCGTTCTGAAGTTTTACATCAGAAAAAAATGAGCGACCGCAGGATCGAACTGCGGACCCACAGATTAAGAGTCTGTTGCTCTACCAGCTGAGCTAGTCGCCCGAAATTTAATTTGCATCAATTGCGTCCGACACGGGTCGAACGTGCAACCTACGGATTCGAAGTCCGTTGCTCTATCCAGTTGAGCTACGAACGCA
>CAMHLH010000163.1 GCA_946185925.1 uncultured Treponema sp. | reverse complement strand
TGTTCAAAAGGATTTGCTCGACCTTATTTTTTATCTCCATGTTTTCCTCCACGAACTTAATAGGTAATTTCCATTTTTTCACCATTTTGCGGTAATAATCAAGTTTAAAAGATAATTTCAATTTTTTTCTACAGAATCATTCGATGAATTTTTGGGAAATAGTTGATGCAGAACTTGAATACAGGGGAATGAGCAGAAAAACTCTGTCTGATTTGGCGGAATTCAATTTGTCAAATGTCGGAAAGGGGATAAAGCTCGGAAGCACACCATCTGCGGAAACAGCCGTCAAAATCGCGCAAATACTGAACGTTACGGTGGAATATCTCGTGACAGGCAAAAATTCAAATGGGGCAAACATGGATGACGACGAACTACCGTTGCTTCACAAATACAACAAGGTGGTGAAGTCGCTTGAATCAATATCCCCCCAGACACGAAGCGCAATAATAAAAATGATAATGGAAATCGGAAAAATTCAGTGACTAAACTCCCATAAAAAAAACACATGCTGGATAGTTTTTAATGCTTGCCATATTCTTAATGCGGATAAATCTGGTTGACAATTTTTTTCTTCATGGCCATCTCCGCAGTTATCGCTTGAACTTTTATGAACGATGAAGGGAAAATTCTCCCCATCTCAGATTGCAATTTCCTGCTTATGTTTTCGGTCCAATCAGGCTTGCTGTCTGTTATGACAAGCAAAAAAACGACCTTCAAATCTTTTTTCCACAAACATTCTGCTATCTAAACAAAAAAGGCAGGTTTCCCTGCCTTCATCTTCACTTCACTATCAGCGAATAAAGCCTGTCCAAGTCCTCTTTGGAAAAATAGTCGATTTCGATTTTTCCCTTTTCGAGCGTGCCGTTCAGGACGACTTTTGTGCCGAGGGCTTCGATGAATTTCTGCTCGATTTCGCCGATGTTCGGGTCTTTCTGGAAAGACGGAGATTTTTTGGAAGCAGAAGGCTTCAGCGGAGAACCGCTGTTCAGTTCGCCCGCCATCTCCTCGGCTTTGCGGACGACCATGCCGGTCTCGACAATCTTCTTGAAAAGCTCCCTTCTGGCAGTCGGCTCCTTCACCGCGAGAAGAGCGCGGGCGTGGCCTGCCGTGAGTTTTCCCTCCACAAGCGCGTCCTGCATGTCCTCCGGGAGCTTCAGAAGGCGGATTGCGTTCGCAACGGTAGAGCGGTTTTTTCCGACGCGCACGGCTATCTGGTCCTGGCTCAATCCGGAAATCTGCATGAGCTTGTAGTAGGCCTTCGCCTCCTCTATGTCGTTCAAGTCCGCACGCTGGATGTTCTCGATGAGCGCGATTTCAAGCTTTTCCTGGTCGCTCTCGAATTTTCCGATTCTGACTGGAACTTTCGACAAGCCAACGATTTTCGCGGCGCGCGTCCTCCTCTCGCCTGAGATTATGTAGAAGCTGCCGTTGTGCGCGTCCTCAATCTCAATCGGCTGGTGGATTCCGTGCTCGCGGATTGACTCCGCAAGCTCGTTCAGCTTCTCTTCGTCGAATTCGGTTCGCGGCTGCTGCGGATTCGGCTTCAAAAGATTCACGTCGACGAAGAGCTGGCCGAATTCGTCAGTCGAGATGCCGGCGGGAAGCTGCCTTTTTCTGTCCGAGAGATTCTCTGATTTTTCGGAAGGCGAATCCGGCTCATTCTTTGAGACCATGTCGAAATTTGGAGTCTCGACTTTTCCTGAATCAGTTTTTTGCTCTATTTTTTCTTCTACTTTTTCTTCTATTCTTTGTTCCGCATTCTGCCCTGCTTCCGCGGATTTTTTCGCACTGTCCACGATTTTCGGAGCGTTTTGGAAAAGGGCGTTCACTCCGCCGCCAAGTCCATGTTTCTTAGCCACGGTTCATCACCTCAATCGCAAGCTGCTTGTAGCTTTTCGCGCCCACGCAGTTCGGGTCGTAATCGCAGATTGCCTGCCCGTACGAAGGAGCCTCGGAAAGGCGCACGTTCCTCGGAATCATCGTGTTGAAGACCTGCTCGCCGTATTTTTCCTTGACGAGCTTGATGACGTCCTTCGCGAGCGTCGTTTTTCCGTACATCGTGAAGAAGATTCCGCCGATTTTGAGGTTCGGGTTGATGGACTGCTGAACCTGCTCCACAGTCTGCAAAAGAAGGGTGATTCCCTCCAGGGCGAAATACTCGCACTGCATCGGGACGAGAATTGCGTCGGCGGCGGCAAGGCCGTTCAGGGTCAAGAGGCCGAGAGACGGCGGGCAGTCTATCAAAATGTAGTCGTAGTTTTTTCTGAAGGGGTCGAGCGCGTTCTTCAAGTAGAATTCCCGGTTCTCCTGGTCCACGAGCTCTATCGCGGCTCCCGAAAGGTCGATTGACGCGCAGATGGCATCTAGATTCTTGACGGCCGTATGCTTGACGCACTCGTTCGCCGGAGTCGAGCCGGCCAGCAGCTCGTAGATTGTCGGTTTTTCCTTGGTCACGCCGATTCCGCTCGACATGTTTCCCTGGGAGTCGAAGTCAACAAGAAGAACTTTTTTTCCTGCAAGGGCCATGTAAGCACCAATATTTATGGCAGATGTCGTTTTGCCGACACCTCCCTTCTGATTGACAAATACATAAATTTTTCCCATGAGAATATTTTATCAGATAATCGCGCTCTGTGAAACAAAATGTTCAATTTGTGAAACATTTTCATATCAAATTCGCGAACACGGACATAAAAACCACCGTCATCAAGCCGCAGACGGCGATTGAAAGCCCGCTCATGGCGCCCTCGACTTCGCCAAGCTGCAGAGCCTTGGTCGTTCCGAGAGCGTGGCTGCAAGTTCCAATCGCCACTCCCTTCGCAACCGGGTCCGTCACCCGGAACAGCCTGAGAACCTGCTCGCAGAAGGTGTTTCCAGTGATTCCGGCAACGCAAATCGAGCCGACAGTGATTCCGACGATTCCGCCGTACTGGTCCGAAAGAGCGATTCCAATCGCGGTCGTGATTGATTTTGGGAGAAGAGAGACGTATTCAACGTGCGAGATTTTGAAGCAGAGGCAGCAGACGAAGACCATCGAAAGGTTCGCGAGAGTGCCCACGAGGATTCCTCCGATTATGGCCGGCCAGTTGTCCTTGAGCTTCTGGAACTGCTCGTAGAGCGGAATCGCCAGGCAGACGGTCACGGGAGTGAGGAAGAACGAGAGGATTCTTGTACTCTCGTCGTATTTTTTTATGTCGATTTTGAAGAATGCCACGAAGGCAATGGACAAAACTATCGCCACGAGCATCGGATTGAAAATCGCAAGCTTGAACTTTCTCTTCAGCAAACCGCCGAATGCGTAGGTCACCAAGGTCAGGATAATTCCCAAACAGGATGACGACTCAAAAAACACTTTCACAGATTCCATTGCGCTTTCCATTTTTCACATTCTCCCCTCTTCTGGATTTTCCTTTTTGCTCGTCAGGCGGATTATTATCTGCGTGGCCCAGCCGGAAACGACCATGACAACGAACGTCGAAAGCACCCCAAGCAAGAGGAAGAAATGCCAGTGCGACTTCAAGACCTCGATGTTCGCGAGGAGGGCGATTGCCGGCGATATGAAGAAAATCGGCATGACGCCAAGAAGGAAATCCCCGGTCTCTTTCACTGCGGAAACTGGGCATATCTTGAAATGAAGCGCGAAGAACATCAGCACAAGCCCGTAAATCGAAGCGGGAATCGGAAGCGGAATCAGAAAGTTCAACGCTTCGCCAATCAACGAAAACAATGCGATTAAAAAGAACTGTTTGATAAATTTCATGCAGGAAATCTTAGAACTTAATGCGAATTGTGTTAATCTACAAAAATCAATTCAATGCTAAAAACAGGAGAAAAAAATGGCAAAGAAAATCGATGTAAAATCTTATCTTTATGCAATCGGAATGGCTCTGGTCGTAATCGGCTGCTTCCTTCCGCTCGTCTCGACAAGGCTCGGCAGCACCTCAAGCGCGTTCAGCATCATCACGAAGGGCAGCGGCAGCGGAGTCGTGAGGGTCGGAGCGATTCTCGCGATGCTCGGAGCCGTGGCCGGTGTCGCGCTCACGTTCGTCAAAGGCAAAATGTACAAGCTCGTCGCTTTGGTCGTGTCGATTCTCGGCGGCCTCTACGTCTTCGTGAACTATTTGAACCAGAGCGGAGCCGCCAAGGGACTCATGAAGGGAGCCGCGAAGATAACGGGAGCCACACCGGGAATCGGCGTCCTCCTCATCGTAGTCGGCTGGATTGTCGCGCTTTTGGGATTCTTCTTTTCAAGAGAGAGATAACAATAAAAATTCAAAATAGGAAAATGACAATGGAAAATTCTAACAATAGAAGAAGAGTCGTAATCACAGGAATGGGGGCTGTCTCGCCTGTGGGAAACACGGTGGAGGAGACTTGGGAGAGCGTCAAGAGCGGAAAATGCGGAATCTCAAAGATAACGCTTTTCGACCCGTCTCGCCTTTCGGTAAAGATTGCGGGCGAAGTGAAAAATTTCGACATAGAACGCTACGGACTTGAGAAAAAGGTTCTCAGGCAGAAGGCAAGATTCACACAGCTCTGTCTCGGAGCGTCCGCGCAGGCAGTTTCCGATTCCGGGTATTCCGCGGAGAAACTCGGCGGAGAAAGATGCGGAGTCGCGGTCGGCTGCTGTCTCGGCGGACTCGACGTGATGGCGGAGGCGTTCGCGAAAGTGGACGACCCGAACGCGGGCCCAGACAGAATGCCTCCACTCACAACCCCGATGATGATAACGAACGAAGCCGCGGCGAACGTCTGCATCCAGTTCGGCATCAAGGGCTTCGGCTGGGCTTTGAACACGGCGTGCGCATCCGGCTCGGACGCGCTCGGACTCGCCTTGGACATGATTCGCTCCGGCCGCGTGGACATGTGCCTTGCCGGCGGAACAGAATCTGCGATAACGGAATTCTCAATCGCCTCTTTCATAAAGCTCCACGCCCTCGCCACGAAGTTCAACGACTGCCCGGAAAAGGCATCCCGCCCGTTCGACAAGGACAGGGACGGATTCGTCATGGCGGAAGGCAGCGCGATGTTCATGCTCGAGGAACTTGAGCACGCAAAGAAGAGAGGCGCGAAAATCTACGCTGAACTTGCAGGATTCGGAACGAGCAACGACGCATACCACATAACCGCGCCACTCAAGGACGGAAGCGGAGCCGCGCAGGCCGTGAAGGCGGCTTTGGAGGACGCTGGAATGAAGAGCGAAGAAGTCCAGTACTACAACGCCCACGGAACATCGACCCACGCAAACGACTCCGGCGAGACCGCCATGCTCAAGCTCGTCTTCGGCGACCATGCCAAGAAGCTCAAGATTTCTTCCACGAAATCCATGACCGGCCACCTCGTTGGAGCGGCAGGAGCAATCGAGGCTCTTTTCTGCGTGAAAGCGATAAACGACAGCTTCATTCCGCCCACAATCAACCTCGAAAACCCGGACACGGAAGGCGGCTGCGACCTCGACTACACGCCGAACAAGGGCGTGAGCGCGGAAGTCAAGGCGGCGGTCTCCGCATCCCTCGGATTCGGCGGCCACAACGGCTGCGTCGTAATCAAGAAATTCGAAGAGTAGGTCGAATGTCGAGTTTATGCATACCGTAGTTGCAGAAACAAGCTCCCAGCGGGAACCGCAGCCTGCTTGCGCAGTCTTGCCCAAAACGGCAGTACCGCTCCGCGGTGGCGTGAACATCGTTTATGATGTTCCGTGTTTTCTCATGTAGGAACCTCGACTCCGCTTGTTTCCAGCTTTAATTCATAAAACTCGATATTTGACCAATTAAACAAAACAAACGGATTTGCCCACTTTCACATTCTTGGACAAATCCGTTTTGAAAATCATTCTATTTTCACATCAAAGATTTTTATAAAAATGCATCCTCCGCCTCCTACAGGCTCTTCATAGTGACTAATAGAAGAAAGCTCGTATGGATAGCCACAGTTTTCATCAAAACAAGCAGAAAAGGATACGCCTATACAATTTCCGCCCAACGTGCAATTTTTATATGCAGAATCGAAATAG
>CAMHLH010000162.1 GCA_946185925.1 uncultured Treponema sp. | reverse complement strand
CGCTTGGCCCAAGTGTGCGGCAGCTTGTCCTTGTACTGCCTATAGATTCCAGAAGGAACATCGCGCAAATAAGAATCGGCGAATTTTCCATATTCGAGGCGGGCGAAATCCTTGAGGGCGTAGCTCGCGGCCTTGCATTCGTCGACGCGGGTGTTGTAGGCGGAGCCCGCGAGTTTCCGCTCCACGCCGGAGAAAATGACGGCGATTTCGAAGTCGGGCATGTTCGTTGGAATTGGAATGAGCTTCGTCGAGTCTGTTTTCGTGTCGAGGTAGAGGAGATGGCCCTCCTTGCAGTAGACTTCGCAGCTCTGGTCGAGTTTGCCGACATTCACGCCGATGTAGCTGCGCTCCTCGTCAATCGCGAGGTTTATGAGTTCAGGGCTGGCAAGGTTTATTCCGTTTATCGAAGACAGGGCGCGGAGGTAGGTCAGAATCACGCTCGCGGAAGACGAAAGCCCGCCACCAAGCACGGAGCCTTTCACGATGCCCTTTATCCCCTTCGTGATGCTGTAGGATTTTTTGAGCGTCTTCACAGCCCCGAAAAGGTAGTCAGCCCAAATGTACTGCCTCTCATATTCCTCGTCTATATCGCCGAGCGCATCGCCCGAGAAGTTCTCGGAATAGACTTCGATGGAGCCGTCGTCCGTTGCGAAATAGTCGAAATCGGTGCCGATGTCCAATGCGAAACCGGTCACAAGACCGAGCTGGTGGTCGATGTGCGCGCCGAGGGGGCAGACCCTGTACGGACAAAAGGAATGGAAGATTTCAATTGGATTGCCGTCGGGAAGCTTTCCGCTGGCGATTGCGTTTTTTATGGATTCTTTGGACATATAAAGAGTATATCAATATAATGGCTGTCATGAAATACGTTTACGTTCTAACATCAACTCCAAAAGACCTGTACTACGAACAGGCCGTGATGTCCGCATACTCGCTCAGAAGGCACATGCCGGAAGCGGAGATAATCATCCTGGTCGACGACAAGACAAAGGCCAGCTTCACGGAAGAGAACAAGAGAACCGCCCTCGAAAAATACGCGTCGGAAATCATAAGCATAGACTTCGACGACAGCGTTCCGAACGTCGACCGCTCAAGGCTCATAAAGACTTCCATTCCAGAATACGTCGACGGAAGCTTCCTCTACATCGACTGCGACACGATAATCTGCGGCGACCTGTCCGAAATCGAAAGCGTCGACGCCGTGACAGGCGGTGTCCTGGACGGACACTGCGCGCTCGACGAGCACATCCACAAAAAATACTTCCTCGAAAGGGACAGAAAACTCGGCTTCTCAGGGACGAAGGCCCTGGGGGCGAACATCAACGGAGGACTGATTCTCGCGAAGGCAGACACTGAAGAGCAGAAGAAGGAAACAAGGGAGCTTTTCAGGCAGTGGAACGAAATCTGGAAGTACTCCGCCTACGAGAAGCACGACAAGCACGACCAGAGCGCGCTGAACGAGGCGAATTTCCGCACAGGGCTCAAGATGAAGGCTCTCGACGGCAAATGGAACTGCCAGCCGAGCCACGGCGGCCTCGCTTTTTTGAAGGACGCGAAAATCATCCATTATTATTCGAGCGAGTTCAGCGGAAAAAGCTACATCCCGTACTACAAGCTCGCGGACAAGGCCGTGCAGAACCGAATAAAAGAAGCCGGCGACATCCCCGACGACATCAAGGCGATGATAGACGAGCCGAAATTCCAGTTCAACCCGGTCCACCTCGTGAACGACAGCAGAATCGTCAGCATCATGCAGTCCCCGCTAACGTTCACGCTCGCCGACTTGAAGGCGCACTGCCCCCCTCTCTTCAATTTTCTGGAAGCCCTCTGCGCGGGAGTCAGGGGAATCGGGAAGAAAATCATGGGGAAAAGATAGACGAGGAAAAAAATGGCGTTCACATCATTCGGGTTCATCATATTCGTCTCAGCCGCCGGGCTGCTCTACTATCTCTTACCGAAAAGGTTTCAGTGGACGGTTCTGCTCCTTGCGAGCTACGCATTCTATGCAATCGCGAATCCCAAAGGCCTGCTTTACATCGGCGGCACGACCATCGTCACGTTCCTAATCGCCCGAAGGATGCAGCGGATTCAGGACAGGGGCGACGAGAAGACTCTTGGGATTGCCGACAAGGCGGAAAAGAAGGAAGCCCGGGCGAGGACAAAAAAGAGAAAGAAGGCGGTCTGCGCGGTTGGAATAGTATTCTGCTTCGGCATACTCGCGTTCCTGAAATACACGAATTTCATAATCGCAGAACTCACTCCACTGCTGCAGAGGCTGTCGCCGGGACGGCAAATCTCCATGCTCGACCTTTTCGTCCCGATGGGGCTTTCTTTCTACACATTCTCCGTGGCGGGCTACCTGTTCGACATATACTACGGAAAGTACAGGGCGGAGGAGAACATATTCCATTACGCCCTTTTCATAAGCTATTTCCCGACGCTCGTGCAGGGGCCGATAAGCCGCGAGAACGCGCTCAGGCATGAATTCTTCGAGAAGGAGCACAAATTCTCCCTCACTGAGGCAGAATTCGCCATCCAGAGGATACTATGGGGATTCCTCAAGAAGCTCGTCATAGCGGACAGGGCGTCCCAAGTCTCCAAGTACATATTCGAGAACTACGAGTCGCAGGCCTGGTTCATCGTCCTTTTCGGGCTGTTCATGTATTCGGTCGAGCTGTACGCGGACTTTTCGGGAGGAATGGACGTGGCTCTCGGAGTGTCGGAGCTTTTCGGCATAAAGCTTTCGGAGAATTTCCGGCAGCCATATTTCGCCACGTCGGTCGCGGATTTCTGGAGACGCTGGCACATAACGCTCGGACAGTGGATGAAGGACTATGTGTTCTACCCGTTCAGCCTGTCCAGCGGGATGCAGAAGCTTGGAAAATCGCTCGCCGCAAAAAGCAGGTACCTGGGCCGAACGATTCCTATGTGCCTCGGAAACCTTCTGGTGTTTTTCCTCGTGGGACTCTGGCACGGAGCCGAATGGCACTTCATCCTCTACGGAATGTTCCACGGAGGCATAATCGCCTTCAGCATATTGATGGAGAGGGCGTACAAGACATCGGCGGACGCGCTCCACATAAACAGGACTTCAAAAGCGTGGAAAATTTGGCAGATAACGCGGACTTTCCTCATAATAAATCTCGGCTGCCTGCTGGACGAAGTGAGGGATTTGAAACAGAGCTTCGGCATGGCGAAGCAGCTTTTCGACTTCTCGAATTTCAAGCTGGTTGAGAATTTCAGCACGAAAAGTTTCGACAAGTTCACGATAGGCATAAGCCTCTTCTTCTTCGCCTGCGTGTTTTTTGTGAGCCTGTACAAGGAAAACAAAAAAGGCAGCGTCAGGGAAAGGATTGCTTCGCTCCCGCTCGTAATCAGATGGGGACTGTATCTGGCCCTCATATTCTCTATTCCGGCCTTCCAGGCATCGGACACAATAGGATTCATGTATGCGAAATTCTAAAAAACTCATAAGGGCGATTGCCTTTTTGGCCGTCGTGGTCATCTTGAACGCATTGATGGACTATGTGATGCTCCACCCGTACTACACGCAGAACCTGGAGCGGGACCTGAAAAAGCAGGGGGACCTCGACATCCTCTTTCTCGGGGACTCTCTCACCGCCTCTCTGTACAATTCGGACTTGATTGGCAAGGAGCTTGGACTGACCGCATTCGCCATGGGGTTCGCGAGCGCGAACCTGGAGACGTGCAGCATAGCCCTTGAGGACGCGATGAGGACAAGGAACATCGGCACCGTGGTTCTCGGCTGGGACTTGAGGGACTCCGGCAGGGAGCTTCCTTCGGAGCAGAAATCGTACTATGCGGAGATATTCGCCAACACGTCCTTCTCAAGAGCCAAGGCGAGGATAATCCCGCACCTGATGAACCTGCGCTACACGGACGTGCTGCAGATATGGTCGGGATATTTCGACCCCAGGGACATCGTCGAAGTGGTCAAGGTCAAAAACACCCCGGAATACAAGAGAGGCGATGTCGTGATATGGCATCCGGACAGACAGCCGAGGAAATACCTTGGGCAGGGCTGCTACGCCTATCTCATGACGGAAGACAGGGCCGACAGGGCAAAATTCTCAATGGAGCCGTTCAACTCGGACTGTTCCGAAATACCGGAAGAGAACGTGGAACTGCTCAGGGAAATGAAGGAGATGTGCGACAGTCACGGGACGAGACTGATGGCAATCGCAAGTCCCCAGCCGCAATCCGTCCTGGAGAACTGGAGCAACTACGACGACGCGCTCGAGCGTACAAGGCGGGTGCTCGACAAGCTGGGGATAGGATTCGTCGACACGAACAGGCTCGATGAGTTCAAGGAGCTCCAGAAGGACGAGTATTTCAGGGACATCTGGGGGCACATGTTCTACCCCCAAATCGACGAATACTCGAAAAAAATCTGCGGGATTCTGAAAGAGGTTGGCTACCTCGACTCAAAAAAGGCCGACGAGAAAAATGAAAAGGAGAAGGAGAGATGAAAAAATACAAATTCACTATATTGGACTACCTTGAGGAGACGGCGGAGAAATATCCGGACAAGACAGCCTTCGCGGACACAAAGAGGTCGGTGACGTGGGCGGAGCTAGTTGAAAAAGCGAAGGAGAAGGCGGCCGCAATCTCGGAACACTTCGCCCCCGGGCAGGCAGTCCCGGTGATGATAGAGAAAAGCGTGCAGACGCTCGAATATTTTTTCGGGGCGTTGTACGCGGGTTGCTTCTACTCGTACTTCGACGCGACATTCCCCGACAGCAGGCTCAATTCAATGATAGAGACGCTCGGGGTCAAGCACATCATCGCCGAAAAACGATACGAGAAGAAATTCTCCGCTCTCAACGCAAATCCCCTCTTCGCGGACGCGCTTGAAGGAAGAAAGCTCCAGTATTCGGACGCGAGACGCTCCTCCATAATAGACACCGACGCGGTCTACGCGAATTTCACGTCCGGCTCCACAGGAACGCCCAAGGCAGTGGTCGTCTCCCACCGCTCCGTCATCGATTTCCTCTCGTGCTTCACGGAGATTTTCGGAATCAAGGCCGAGGACAACATCGCGAACCAGGCTCCGTTCGACTTCGACGTCTCCGTGAAGGACATATTCTCTGGCGTCATGACGGGAGCTACAGTGCATCTCGTCCCAAAGATGTTCTTCTCGTTCCCAACAAAGCTCCTGGACTATCTTGAAGAGAGGGAAATCACAGTACTGATATGGGCGGTCTCCGCACTCTGCATCGTCTCCACGCTGAACGGATTCGACTACAAGATTCCGAAGAAGCTCAGGATGGTCATGTTCTCAGGGGAGGTCATGCCGACTAAGCAGCTTTCGATTTGGAAGAAGGCTCTTCCGGACACGGAGTACATCAACCTCTACGGCCCGACAGAGATAACCTGCAACTGCACCTACTTCAGGATTCCGAAAGACGCCGACGTGGAAGGCTACAAGACAGGAGTGCCGATGGGGATTCCGTTCCCGAACGAGCGGGTCTTCCTCCTGGACGAAGAGGGCCGGCTGGTGACGGAAACAGACACGGAGGGCGAAGTCTGCGTGGGAGGAACCTGCGTCGCCCTCGGATACTACAACAGCGAAAAGACGAAAGACGTGTTCGTGCAGAACCCACTCAACAAATCGACTTTCGACAGAATCTACAAGACCGGGGACTTGGCCACGTTCGGGAAGGACGGAAATTTCCACTACATAGGCAGGAAGGACAGCCAGATAAAGCACATGGGCCACAGAATCGAGCTTGGTGAAATCGAGAACGCACTCTCGGCTCACGAAAGCGTGACGAGAGCCTGCTGCGTCTTCTCCGGCAACAAGATAACCGCGTTCTACACGGGAAAGGAAATCGAGAAGAGGGAGCTTGTCGCCCTGCTCAAGACGACGCTCCCGGCCTACATGGTGCCGTCCGACTTCATCTGGAAGGCGGAATTCCCGCTCACGAAGAACGGAAAAACAGACAAGCGCGCGCTGGCCTCTTCTATCGAACTGAAAAAGGACGGAGAAAAATGACTGTGAACGAC